>DASQLJ010000663.1:0-12963 GCA_035630095.1 Longimicrobium sp. | reverse complement strand
GGAGCAGGAGCTGGCGCGGTACCTCGACGCGCTGGAGCAGGACGGGTAACCGCCGGCGGCAACGGAGCACCCCGATCCCTAAAGCGAGAATGAGCCAGGTAACCGACCGCATCGCCCAGCTGACCCCGGCGCAGCGCCGTGTCCTCCTCGACCGGATGATCCGGGAGCGCGACCGCGCACCGGAGGAGACGATCCCGCGCCGGGCCGGCGACGGGCCCGTCCCCGTGTCGTTCGCCCAGGCGCGCCTCTGGTTCGCCGACCGGCTCGACCCGGGGAGCTCCGCCTTCAACATGCTCTACACCCTGCGCCTGCGGGGGGCGCTGGACCACGGCGCGCTGGCGCGGAGCTTCACCGCGCTGGCGGCGCGCCACGAGGTGCTGCGCACCACCTTCGCCGCGCCGCGGGGTGAGCCGCTGCAGGTGGTGCACCTTCCGGCGCCCGTCCCCCTCCCGGCGGTGGACCTGCGCCGCCTCCCCCCGGCCGCGGCCGAGGCGGAGGCGCGCCGGCTGGCGACCGCCGAGTCGCACCTGGGCTTCGACCTGGCGCGCGGGCCGCTGCTGCGCGCCACCCTGCTGCGGCTGGGCGAGGGCGAGCACGTGCTGGTCTTCTGCATCCACCACATCGTGGCCGACGGGCTGAGCCTGGAGGTGCTGGTGCGCGAGGTGTCGGCGCTCTACGCGGCGCATGCCGCCGGCGCCGAGCCCGGGCTCCCCCCGCTCCCGCTGCAGTACGCCGACTTCGCCGTGTGGCAGCGGGCCCGGCTCACCGACGAGGTGGTGGCGCGGCAGGTCGCCTTCTGGCGCGAGCGGCTGGCCGGCGCGCCGCCGCTCCTCGACATCCCCACCGACCGCCCGCGCGCCCCGGGGCTCTCCCCCCGCGCGGGGAACGTCCTCTTCTCCCTCCCCGCCGGGACGGCCGCGGCGCTGCGCGAGCTGGGGCGCCGGGAGGGGGCCACCCTGTTCATGGTGATCCTGGCCGCCTGGCAGGCGCTCCTGGCGCGCTACGGCGGGCAGGCCGACGTGGTGGTGGGCGCCCCGATCGGCGGGCGGGCGCGGGTGGAGCTGGAGGGGCTGATCGGCTTCTTCGTGAACACCCTGGCGCTCCGGGCCGACCTCTCGGCCGACCCCGCGTTCCGCGCGCACCTGGCGGGGGTGCGCGAGACCACGCTGGACGCCTACCAGCACCAGGACCTCCCCTTCGACCGGCTGGTGGAGGAGCTGGGGGTGGCGCGCACCCTCACCCACTCGCCGGTCTTCCAGGTGACCTGCGCGGTGGATCGCGGCGCCGCGGGGGCGCCGCCCGCGCTGGGCGGGGCGGCGATGGAGCCGTTCGGGGTGGGGGCGTCGAGCAGCGCCTTCTCGCTCGACCTGCGCGTGCAGGACCTGGGCGACCGGCTGGTGGGGGAGATCGCCTACCAGGCGGCGCTCTTCGACCAGGAGACCGCCGCGCGCATGGCGGCGCACCTGGGCACCCTCCTGGCCGCGGTGGCGGCCGACCCGGACCGGCGCACCTCGGCGATCCCCCTGCTGGACGAGGCGGAGCGGGCGCGGGTGCTGGAAGGGTGGAATCCCCCCGCGCCCGCCGAGCCCGCCGCCTGCCTCCACCACCTCTTCGCCGCGCAGGCCGCCCGCACCCCGGGCGCCGTGGCGCTGGTGGCGGGGGACGAGCGGCTCACCTACGCCGACCTCGACCGGCGCGCCAACCGGCTCGCCCACCACCTCCGCGCCCACGGGGTGGGGCCCGACGCCGTCGTGGGGGTGTGCGTGGAGCGCACCCCCGAGCTGGTGGTCGCGCTCCTGGGCGTCCTGAAGGCCGGCGGCGCCTACGCCCCGCTCGACCCCGGCTACCCGGCCGAGCGGCTGGCGCTGATGGCCGCCGACGCCGCCTCTCCGGTGATCGTCACCCAGGCCGCGCTCCGCGACCGCCTCCCCGCCGGCGTCCCCGTGGTGCGGGTGGACGCCGACGCCGGCCGGGTCGCGGCGCACCCCGACACGCCGCCGGATGTCGAAGTGGGGCCCGAGCACCTGGCGTACGTCATCTACACCTCCGGCTCCACCGGCACGCCCAAGGGGACGATGGTCCCGCACCGGGCCGTCCCCGGCTTCTTCCGCGGCGCCGACTACTGCCGCTTCGACGCGGAGCAGGTCCTCCTCCAGCACTCCTCGCCGTCGTGGGACGCGCTGACGCTGGAGCTGTGGCCGGCGCTCCTCACCGGCGGGCGCACCGTCCTCTACCCCGGCGCCAGCGCCGACCCCGAGGGGCTGGCGCGCGAGGTGTCGCGCCACGGCGTGACCACCCTCTGGCTCTCGGCCGCCCTCTTCAACGTGCTGGTGGACACGCGCCCCGAAGTCCTCGGCGGCGCCCGGCAGGTGATGACGGGGGGCGAGGCGGTCTCGGCCGCGCACGTGGCCCGCGCCCTGGCGCGCTTCCCCCACCTGCGCGTGGTCAACGGCTACGGCCCCAGCGAGTGCACCGTCTTCGCGGCGTGCCACGCGGTGGAGCCCGGGGCCGGCGACGGCCCGATCCCGATCGGGCGCCCGGTGGGCGACCGCCGGGTCTACCTCCTGGACCGGGGCTTCCTCCCCGTGCCCGTGGGGGTGGCGGGGGAGGTGTTCATCGGCGGGCCGGCGGTGCCCCGCGGCTACCTGGGGCGCCCGGCGCTCACCGCCGAGCGGCTGGTCCCCGACCCCTTCGGCCCGCCGGGGGCGCGCCTCTACCGCACGGGGGACCGGGCCCGCTGGCGCCCGGGGGGGTGGCTGGAGTTCGTGGGGCGGATGGACGCCCAGCTCAAGATCCGCGGCTTCCGGGTGGAGCCGGGCGAGATCGAGGCGGCGCTGCTGCGCCACCCCGGCGTGCGCGAGGCGGTGGTGGTGGCGCGCGAGGACGCGCCCGGCGACCGGCGGCTGGTGGCGTACACGGTGGCCGAGGGCGAGCCCCCTGCGGCGGCCGAGCTGCGCGCCCACCTGCAGCGCTCCCTCCCGGCCTACCTGGTCCCCGCCGCCTTCGTGGCGCTGGACGCGCTCCCGCTCACCGCGCACCGCAAGCTCGACCGCGCCGCGCTCCCGGCGCCGCGCGCCGGCGGGGCGGGGGAGGAGGCCCCCGTGGCCCCGCGCACCCCGACGGAGACCGTGATGGCGGGGATCTGGGCCGAGGTGCTGGCGTGGGGCGAGGGGGAGGGCGCGCCCGCGGTGGGGGTGCACGACTCCTTCTTCGCGCTGGGCGGGCACTCGCTCCTGGCCACGCAGGTGGTGGCGCGCGTGCAGCAGACCTTCGGCGTGGAGGTCCCGCTGCGCGCCCTCTTCGAGGCGCCCACCGTGGCCGAGCTGGCCGCCCACGTGGACGCCGCGCTGGCCGGCGGGGTGGAAGCGGGGGTGGAAGACTGGGAGGTCGCCGAGGAGATGGAGCGCCTCGCCCGGCTCTCCGACGAGGAGGTGCAGGCCCTCCTGCGCGAGGGCGAGCCGCTCGTCCCGTCGAGCTGAGCGAATCGACGCCGCCGCCTTCGCAGCGGCGGTGCCGGAGCAGGAAACCGTCGCGTCGCCCCGGCCCGCCCGGGGAGGAAAGGACAGAGCCCGTGGAACGCCGCACCCCCATCCCAGACCCGAGATGAGCCAGGCCCAGGACCGCATCGCCCACCTGACCCCCGCGCAGCGCCGGGTCCTCCTCCACCGGATGATCCGGGAGCGCGACGGGGCGTCCGAGGAAACGATCCCGCGCCGCGCCGGCGACGGGCCGGTCCCCCTCTCCTTCGCCCAGGCGCGGCTCTGGTTCATCGACCAGCTCGAGCCGGGGACGTACACCTACACCATGCTGTACTCGCTGCGCCTGCGCGGGCCGCTGGACGCGGCGGCGCTGGGTCGGGCGTTCACCGCGCTGGTGGCCCGGCACGAGGTGCTGCGCACCGTGTTCGCGGCGCCGGGGGGCGAGCCGGTGCAGGTGGTCCTCCCCCCCGCCCCCGTCCCCCTCCCCCGGGTGGACCTGCGCGGGCTCCCGGCCGGCGAGGCGGAGGCCCGCGCCCGGCGGATCGCCGCGGCCGAGGCCCGCCGCCCCTTCGACCTGGCGCGCGGGCCGATGCTGCGCACCACCCTGGCCCGGCTGGGCGACCGGGAGCACGTCCTGGTCTTCGCCCTCCACCACATCGTCGCCGACGGGCTGAGCGTGGAGGTGCTGGTCCGCGAGGTGTCGGCGGCGTACGAGGCGTACGCGGCCGGGCGCGAGCCCGGGCTGCCGCCGCTCCCCCTGCAGTACGCCGACTTCGCCGTCTGGCAGCGCGCCCGCCTCACCGACCAGGTGGTGGCGGCCCAGGTAGCGTACTGGCGGGAGCGGCTCGCCGGCGCCCCGCCGCTCCTGGAGATCCCCACCGACCGCCCCCGCGCCCCCGGGCTCTCGCAGCAGGCCGGCGTGGTCCCCTTCACCCTCCCGGCCACGACCGCCGGGGCGCTGCGCGAGCTGGGCAGGCGCGAGGGGGCCACCCTGTTCATGGTGATCCTGGCGGCGTGGCAGGCCCTCCTCTCGCGCTACAGCGGGCAGGCCGACGTGGTGGTGGGCGCACCCGTGGGCGGGCGCCCGCGGGTGGAGCTGGAGGGGCTGATCGGGATGTTCGTCAACACCCTCGTCCTGCGCACCGACCTGGGCGGGGATCCCACCTTCACCGGGCTGCTGGGGCGCGTGCGCGAGACCACGCTGGGCGCGTACCAGCACCAGGACCTCCCGTTCGAGCGGCTGGTGGACGAGCTGGGGGTGGAGCGGAGCCTCACCCATTCGCCCGTGGTGCAGGTGACCTGCGCCGTGGAACGCGCCCCCGCCGGGGACACCCGCCCCTCGCTGGGCCCCATCTCCACCGAGCCGCTGGGCGTGGGCGCGGCCAACAGCGTCACCAGCCTCGACCTGCGGGTGGTGGAGCAGGGCGACGCGCTGGGCGGCGAGCTGGCGTACCACACCGCGCTCTTCGACGCCGAGACCGCCCGGCGGCTGCTGGGGCACTTCCGCACCCTGCTGCGGGAGGCGGCGGCCGACCCGGGCCGGCGCCTCTCGGCGCTCTCGCTGATGGACGACGAGGAGCGGCACCGGGTGCTGGTGGCGTGGAACGACACCGCCGCCCCCGCCGACCCCGTCCCCCTGCACGCCCGGGTGTCGGCCCGGGCCGCGCGCACCCCCGAGGCCCCGGCCGTCGTCCACGAGGGCGAGACGGTGGCGTACGGCGCGCTCGAGGCGCGGGCCAACCGGCTGGCCCACCGGCTGCGCGCCATGGGGGTGGGCCCCGGGGTGCGGGTGGGCGTCTGCCTGGAGCGCACCCCCGGCTGGGTGGTCACCGTGCTGGCGGTGCTCAAGGCGGGCGGCGTCTACGTCCCCCTCGACCCGCAGTACCCGGCCGAGCGGCTGGGCTACATGCTGGAGGACTGCGGCGCTCCCCTCCTCCTCACCCGGTCGGCGCTCCTGGCGCGGCTCCCCGCCTTCGCCGGCCGGGTGGTGTGCCTCGACCGGGAGGGCGGCGCCGCCGGCGAGCCCGCCGGGCCCCCCGCGGTGGAGACGCCGCCCGACGAGGTCGCGTACCTGATCTACACCTCCGGCTCCACCGGCCGCCCCAAGGGGGTGATGATCACCCACGGCGGCGTGTCCAACCTGATCGACGCCCGGCACGGCCTCCTGGGCGGCGAGGCCGGGGGGCACGTCTTCCAGTTCGCGTCGGCGGGGTTCGACGCCTCGGTGTGGGAGATGGGGCTGGCCTTCGGCTCGGGCGCGGTCCTCCACCTCCCCCCCGCCGGGGCGTTCCCGGCCGGCGCCGAGCTCCTGGCGATCCTCCGCGACGGGGCGATCACCGCCGTCACCCTCCCCCCCTCCACCCTGGCCACCCTCCCGGCCGAGCCGCTGCCGGCGCTGGGGGTGGTGGTGGTGGCGGGCGAGGCGTGCGGCGCCGAGCTGGTCCGCCGCTGGGGCCAGGGGCGCCGCTTCGTGAACGCCTACGGCCCCACCGAGACCACCGTCTGCGCCACCGCGGCGCGCGTCCGCGCCGGCGAGCACGGGGCCTCGCTCCCGATCGGCCGGCCGCTTGCCAACGTGCAGGCGTACGTGCTGGACGCGGCGGGCGCGCCCGCCCCCATCGGCGTGCCGGGCGAGCTCCACGTGGGCGGGGCGGGGGTGGCCCGCGGCTACCAGGGCCGCCCGGCGCTCACCGCCGAGCGCTTCGTCCCCGACCCCTTCGGCGGGCGGGCGGGGGCGCGGCTCTACCGCACCGGCGACCGGGCGCGCTGGCTCGCCTCGGGGGAGCTGGAGTTCCTGGGGCGGGTGGACCACCAGGTGAAGCTGCGCGGCTTCCGGGTGGAGCCCGGCGAGGTGGAGGCCACCCTCCGCGCGCAGCCCGGCGTGGCCGACGCCGCCGTGGTGATGCACGACGGCCGGCTGGCGGCGTACGTGGTGGCCGCCGGCGAGCCCCCGTCCGCGGCCGCGCTCCGCGACGCGCTGGCGCTGCGCCTCCCCGACTACATGGTCCCGGCCGGCTTCGTCTTCCTGGACGCCCTCCCGCAGACCCGCAACGGCAAGCTCGACCGCGCCGCCCTCCCGGCCCCGGGGTGGGAGGATGCCGTGTCGTTGCACGCCGCGCCGCGCACCCCCACCGAGGAGATCCTGGCGGGGATCTGGGCCGAGCTCCTGGACTGGGTCGAGGGCGACCGCGGGCGCGGCATCGGCGTGCACGACTCCTTCTTCGCGCTGGGCGGGCACTCGCTCCTGGCCACGCAGGTGGTCGCCCGCGTCCAGCAGGTGTTCGGGGTGGAGGTGCCGCTGCGCATCCTCTTCGAGGCGCCCACCGTGGCCGAGCTGGCCGCCCGCGTGGACGAGGCGGTGGGCGCCGGGGTGGAGGCGTGGGAGGTGGAGGAGGAGATGGACCGCCTGGCCCGCCTCTCCGACGAGGAAGTCCAGGCCCTGCTCCGCGACGGCTGATGACCGTCCGTTCCGTCCCCCGCACGCCGCCCCCCCGGGGCGGGAGGCGCCCCCGATGAGCGACGCCGTGGACGCCGCCGCCGGCCTGTCGGCCGAGCGGCGGCTCCTCCTCCAGAAGCTGCTGCGCGAGCGGGTGACGGCCAAGGCCGCCCCGCGGGAGATCCGGCCCCGCGACGCGGGCGTGCCGGCGCCGCTGTCGTTCGCGCAGGCGCGGCTCTGGTTCGTGGACCAGCTGCAGCCGGGGACCCCCACCTACAACATGCTCTACACCCTGCGGCTGCGGGGGGCGCTGGACGCGGGGGCGCTGGCGCGGAGCTTCAGCGCGCTCGCGGCGCGGCACGAGGTGCTGCGCACCTCCTTCCCCGCGCCCGGGGGCGACCCGGTGCAGGCGGTGCACCCCCCCGCGCCGGTCCCCCTCCCGCGCGTGGACCTGCGGGCGCTCCCCCCGGCGGCCGCCGAGGCGGAGGCGCGGCGGCTGGCGGGGGCCGAGGCGCTGCGGGCGTTCGACCTGGCCCGCGGCCCGCTCCTGCGCACCACGCTGCTGCGGCTGGGCGGCGCCGAGCACGTCCTGGTCTTCTGCCTCCACCACATCGTGGCCGACGGGTGGAGCATGGACGTGCTGGTGCGCGAGATCTCGGCGTTCTACGCGGGCTTCGCGGCGGGGCGGGCCCCGGCGCTCCCCCCGCTCCCCGTGCAGTACGCCGACTACGCCGCCTGGCAGCGCGCGCGGCTCACCGAGGAGGTGGTGGGCGGGCAGCTCGCCTACTGGCGCGCCCGCCTGGCCGGCGCCCCGCCGCTCCTGGAGGTGCCCACCGACCGCCCGCGCACGGCGGGGCGCAGCGAGCGCGCCGAAAGCCACGCCTTCACCCTCCCCCCCGAGGCCGCGAACCGCCTCCGCGAGATCGCCCGCCGCGAGGACGCCACCCTGTTCATGGTGCTCCTGGCCGCCTGGCAGGCGCTGCTGGGGCGCTACGGCGGGCAGGACGACGTGGTGGTGGGCGTGCCCGTGGGCGGGCGGGCGCGGGTGGAGCTGGAGGGGCTGATCGGCCTGTTCGTGAACACCCTGGCCGTGCGCGCCGACCTCTCCGGCGGGCCCACCTTCGTCGACCTGCTGCGCCGGGTGCGCGAGGCCACGCTGGGCGCCTTCGCCCACGGCGACGTCCCCTTCGAGCGGCTGGTGGACGAGCTGGCGGTGGAGCGGAGCCTGTCGCACGCCCCGCTCTTCCAGGCGATCTTCTCGCTGCAGCCCCCCGGGGCGGCGGGCGAGGAGGGGGGCGGCACGCTGGGCGACGTGGCGGTGGAGCGCTTCGGCGAGGGCTCGGCCAACAACCCGTACGACCTGGACCTGAAGGTGGTGGACTCGGGCGGCCGGCTGGACGGGTCGCTCGCCTACCAGGCCGCGCTCTTCGACCCGCCCACCACCGGGCGGATGCTGGCCCACTACCGCGTCCTCCTGGAGGGGGCCGCCGCGCACCCCGCGCGCCGCCTCTCCGCGCTCCCCCTCCTCACCCTCGACGAGCGGGGGCTGGTGCTGGAGGGGTGGAACCGCGCCCCCGCGGTGGAGACGGGCGGGACGCTGCACGGCCTCTGCGCGGCGCAGGCGGCGCGCACCCCGGGGGCGACCGCGCTGGTGTGGGGCGAGGAGCGGATCACCTACGCCGAGCTGGACGCCCGCGCCGGCCGGCTCGCCGCCCGCCTCCGCCGGCTGGGGGTGGGCCCCGAGGTGCGCGTGGGCGTCTGCCTCCCCCGCACCCCCGACCTGGTGGCGGCGCTCCTGGGCGTGCTGAAGGCCGGCGGCGCCTACCTGCCCCTCGACCCCGCCTACCCGGCCGAGCGGGTGGCCTTCATGCTCGCCGACGCCGCCGCCCCCGTGGTGGTGACGGATGCCGCGCGGGCGGCCCTTCTCCCGCCCACCGACGCACGCGTGGTGCGCGTGGACGTCGACGGGGACGACGCGGACGATGCCGCGTCCGCGTCCGCGTCCGCGTCGACGTCGACGGCGGACCTCTCCACCGTCGACGCGGGGGCGGGGAGCACGGCGTACCTGATCTACACCTCCGGCTCCACCGGGCGGCCCAAGGGGGTGCAGATCGAGCACCGCAGCGCCGCGGTGCTGGTGCGCTGGGCGCGCGAGGTCTTCGAGCCCGCCGTCCTGCGCGGGGTGCTCGCCTCCACCTCGGTCTGCTTCGACCTCTCCGTCTTCGAGCTCTTCCTCCCCCTGGCCACGGGGGGAACGGTGATCCTGGCCGACGACGCCCTGGCGCTCCCCCGCCTCCCGGCGAGGGACGAGGTGACGCTGCTGAACACCGTCCCCTCCGCCGCGGCCGAGCTGGTGCGGGCCGGGGCGATCCCGCGCTCGGTGGCGGTGGTGTGCCTGGCCGGCGAGCCGCTGCCGCGTCCCCTGGCGGACGCACTGTACGCCACCGGCCACGTGCGCGCCGTCCACAACCTCTACGGCCCGTCGGAAGACACCACCTACTCCACCGCCGCGCTGGTGGAGCGCGGCGCGCCCGACGTGGCGATCGGCCACCCGGTGGCCAACACGCGCGGCTACGTGGTGGACGGGGCGATGCAGCCCGTTCCCCCGCGCGCCGCCGGCGAGCTCCTGCTGGGGGGCGACGGCTTGGCGCGCGGCTACCTGGGGCGCCCGGCGCTCACCGCCGAGCGCTTCGTCCCCGACCCCTTCTCCCCGGTCCCCGGCGCGCGCCTCTACCGTACCGGCGACCGCGTGCGCCGCCGCGCCGACGGGGCGCTGGTGTACCTGGGGCGGATCGACCACCAGGTGAAGCTCCGCGGCTTCCGCATCGAGCCGGGCGAGGTGCAGGCCGCGCTGGCCGCCCTCCCCGGCGTGCGCGAGGCGGTGGTGGTGGTGCGCGAGGACCTCCCCGGCGACCCGCGGCTGGTGGGGTACGCGGCCGGCGCCCCCCGCCCCGAGCCCGGGGCGCTGCGCGACGCGCTGCGGCGCACCCTCCCGGCGTACATGGTCCCCGCGGGGGTGGTGGCGCTGGACGCGCTCCCCCTCACCCCCAACGGGAAGGTGGACCGCGCCGCCCTCCCCGCGCCCGAGTGGCGCGCCGCGCGCGAGGCCTACGTCGCCCCCCGCACCCCAACGGAGGCGGTGCTGGCGGGGATCTGGGCCGACGTGCTGCGCGTGGAGCGGGTGGGGGTGCACGACGACTTCTTCGCCCTGGGCGGGCACTCGCTCCTGGCTACCCGCATCGCCGCCCGCGCGCGCGACGCGCTGGGGGTGGAGGTCCCGCTCCGCGCCCTCTTCGAGACCCCCACCGTGGCCGGGGTCGCCGCCCGCACCGACGCGCTCCGCGGCGACGACGACGTCGTCGTCGTCGGAATCGCCCCCGACGACGGGTCCCGCGTGTCGACGCTGGCGACGCTCCGCGCGGATGGAGAGGGGACGCCGCTCTTCCTGGTTCACCCCGCCGGCGGCGACGTGCTCTGCTACGTGGAACTGGTCCGCCACCTGGCGCCCGGCCACCCGGTCCACGCCCTCCAGGCCCGCGGGCTGGCCCCGGGGGAGGCGGTCCACGACACGCTGGAGGCGATCGCCGCCGACCACCTGGCGACCCTCCGCGCCGCGCGCCCCGCGGGCCCGTACCGGCTGGGCGGGTGGTCGATGGGCGGCGTGGTGGCGTACGAGATGGCGCGCCAGCTGGAGGCGGCGGGAGAGGCCGTCGAGGCGCTCCTGCTGATCGACGCGCCGGTCCCCTGGGGCGACCCGGAGCCGGACGATAGGGTCCTCCTGCGCAGCTTCGCGCTGCAGCTGGGGCTCCCGCTCGAGCGGCTGGGCCCCGCCTCGCACGCGGTGGCGGCGCTGCCCCCGGAGGAGCGGTTCGGGGCCGCGCTGGAGGCGGCCCGCGCCGACGGGGTGGTCCCGCCGGAGCTGGACGCCGACCGGCTGCGCGCCCTCTACCGCGTCTACGAGGCCAACGTCCGCGCGCTCCAGCGCTACCGACCCGGCGCGTACGGCGGCTCGCTGGTCCTCCTGCGCGCCGACGGCCAGCCCGCCGCGCCGGGGGTGGACCCCGCCTACGGGTGGGGCGAGCGGGCCCGCGGCGAGGTGCGCGTGGTCTCCCTCCCCGGCGACCACTTCGGCGTCGTGCGCGAGCCCCACGTGCGCACCCTCGCCGCGAAGCTCTCGGCCTTCCTGGGCGGCCCGGCGCCGCCCTGACCCCCTCGCGCCGCCGGCCCTGGCGGGACCGGCCGCGCCACACCGCGCCACGCCGAACCTCACGCTCGAACGCACGTCCCACCGCCCCGCATCCGCGGCCGGGGGGCCATCTCACCGAAAGGGGAGTCCGCAGATGTACAAGATCGCCCTGGTCAACATGCCACTGGTCAACCTGATCATGCCCTCGCTGGCGCTGACGCAGCTCCGGTCGGTGACCCGGCAGGCGTTCGGCGACCGGGTGGACGTGGGCCTCCACTACCTGCACCACGACTTCGCCCACTTCATGACCCTCCCGGCGTGCCAGGAGATGCTCGGCTTCGAGCACCACCCGGCGGGGCTGGGGGAGTGGTTCTTCCGGCAGATCGCCTTCCCGGAGCTCCCCGACAACGCCGACGAGTACTTCCAGCGCTACTACCCGCAGCACTCGCCGCGCAACCGCATGATCAAGGAGTTCGTGCTGATGAAGCGGGCGGCGCTGGCCGCGCACTTCGACGAGATGATCGACCGGTACGCCCTCGACCAGGCCGACCTGGTGGGCTTCAGCTCGATGTTCACCCAGCAGGTGGCCAGCATCGGGATGGCGCGGCGGATCAAGGCGCGCAACCCAAAGGCGGTGGTGGTGATCGGCGGCGCCAACTGCGAGGGGATCATGGGTCGCGAGCTGGTCGAGCAGGTGGGCGTGCTCGACTACGTCTTCTCCGGGCCGGCGCTGCGCTCCTTCCCGCGGCTGGTCGGCGCGCTGATCGACGGCGACGAGGTCGCCACCCACCGCATCGACGGCGTGTTCACGCGCGGGAACGAGGTGCAGGGCGCCGCCTGCGGCACGGGCCCGAAGCTGGTGTCGCTGGGGGGCGCCGGCACCAGCTCGGTGAAGCTGTTCGGCGAGGAGAACGACATCAACGAGTACGTTCCCCTCGACTACGACGACTTCCTCGACGGCTACGAGGCCAGCTTCCCCGGCGGCCGGCAGCCGCACCTCTTCTTCGAGACCTCGCGCGGGTGCTGGTGGGGCGAGCGGGCGCACTGCACCTTCTGCGGGCTGAACGGCTCCACCATCAACTACCGGTCGATGAAGCCGGAGCTGGCGTTCCGCATCCTGGGCTCGCTCTTCCAGCACGCCGACCGGTGCAGCCACCTCTCCAGCGTGGACAACATCCTCCCGAAGAGCTACCTCAGCGACGTCCTCCCCTACCTGGACACGCCGGAGAACATCGAGCTCTTCTACGAGGTGAAGGCCGACCTGGACGAGAACGACTTCCGCGTCCTGCGCAAGGCGCGCGTGCGGCAGATCCAGCCGGGGATCGAGTCGCTGAACACCTCCACGCTCAAGCTGATGCGGAAGGGGACGTCGTCATTCCAGAACGTGATGTTCCTGATCAACTCCGTCCGCTACGACATCGACCCCGCCTGGAACCTGCTGATCGGCTTCCCGCGCGAGGAGATCGACGTCTACGAGAAGTACCTGGCCGACGTGCCGCTGCTGGTGCACCTCCCGCCGCCGGGGGGCGTCTTCCCGGTGCGCTTCGACCGCTTCAGCCCGTACTACGACGAGGCGGACGAGTACGGGCTGGACCTGCACCCGCTCGACTGGTACGCGCTCACCTACCCGTTCGCGCCCGAGGCGCTGCGCAACGTGGCCTACTACTTCTCCGACCACAACTACAACGCCGGCTACGCGGTGAACGCGGCGAAGATGGTGACGCGGCTGCGCGAGCGGGTCGGCCGCTGGCACGAGCAGTGGGCCGACCCGGAGACGCGCCCGCAGCTCGTCCTGAACCAGCGCCACGGCGACACCTTCGTGTACGACTCGCGCACGGGCGACGGGGTGGAGTACCTGCTCC
>DASQLJ010000662.1:0-14084 GCA_035630095.1 Longimicrobium sp. | reverse complement strand
CTTCGCCAGCGACGTGCTGGGCCCGGCGCGGTGGTTCGAGGTGTTCGAGAGCGTGCTGCACTGGGCCGCCGCCATCCAGGACGGCGTCGGCCGCCCGGTGCGCTGCCTGGACGTGGGCGGGGGGTGGTTCCCCGACGACTTCGACCGCGAGCTGATCCCCGCCCTCCCCGAGCGGATCGCCGCCGCGGCCGAGGCGCTTCCGTCTCTCGAGCGCTTCATGGTGGAGCCGGGGAAGGCGATCGCCCAGCCCGCCATGGCGCTGGTCACCACCGTGCTCGAGGTGCGGCGCGGCAAGGACGGCGCGGTGGAGGCCGTGGTCGACGCCGCCATCTCCGACCTGCCGATGGCCCCCTTCTACCCCCACCGCGTGTACGGCCACTCGGCCGCGGGCGCGTGGGAGCCGCTGGGCGGCCGGGGCGACCGGCTGCTGGGCCGCATCTGCATGGAAACCGACATCCTGGCCAGCGACCTGGCGCTCCCCGACACCCTCGCCGCCGGCGACCGGCTGGTGATCGGCGACGCGGGGGCGTACGACGCAAGCATGGCCTACAACTTCGGACGCGGAGTGCTGGACGATGCCTGCTGCTGAGACCGCCGCCCGGCGCCCCCACGCGGCGCCCGCCGCCCCCGCCGCGCCCGGGGCCGAGTGCGCGCCCTGGGCAGCGTGCACCCCCTCGGCGCTCGCCCACCACGGCGCCGACTGCTGCACCGCGGCGCGCGCCTGGTTCCTGGCGATGGACCGCTCGATGTGGCGCGGCCACGGCGGCCCGGGGTGGATCGCCCGGCGCTGGCCGTGGGGGCCCTCGCAGTGGCCGCTGCACTGGTGCGACGCGGTGAAGGCCGAGGAGCTGGACTGCGGCGCCCACGCGTTCATGACGCTGGAGGCGTTCCGCGCGCGGGGGATTCGCGCGGTGCCGGTGCAGCTCGTCCAGCGGCAGGAGGCGCATCACCAGGCGCACTGGCTGGGCCGGTGGAGCGGGGCCGGCGCCTCGTCCGCCTGGGCCGGCGAGGGCGTGGCCTACCACGAGGCGTGCGCCACTCTCGTCGACGGACGCGCCGAGGTGTGGGACTCCACGGTCGGCGCCTGGCTCTCGCCCGAGCACGTGCGCGGCGTGCGCAGCATCGCCGCCGTGCGCATCGGCGGGCCGGAGCACGCGGGCGAGACGGTGGCCTGGCGGGGCCTGTGCGTGCCGATGGGCGTGTGGATCACGCCGCCCGCGCCGCGCGAGGGGTGAGGCGCCGCGGCCCCGATCAAATCGTACCAGCAGGACTCGATCGATCTCGTCACCCAGCATCGGTCGCGAATCGAGTTCCGCTGGTTTCTCACAGAGGGCACGGAGGACACAGAGGACACGGGACCAAAACTCTGTCTCCTTGTGGCTGTGTCCTCTGTGAGAGTCTTACCGGGCCGGAGCCCCGAACGATTTCCGGGAAAGCGTATCCAAGGCAGCCAGCATCCCCCAGTGCAGGATCGCACCGGGGCCTCGTACATCTCACCGCCATAGTCCCATATACCCCCTGCCCCTACTTGACAGCGGACGCGGCGGGGCATTAATCATATAGCCGGGAGGGGTATTCTCCCGGCAACGTCTTGGCCTTGGAGAACAAGCGAACTCCTCACGTAGTCGAGAGATGGCCATCGGTCACCACCGGGCTTTGGAGAGTGGCGCCGATAATCCGCGGAGCACCGCCCGACGTCTGCGGGGTAAGGATCACCGACGATGCAGCAAGCGCGGCAACCCGCGAGTACCGTTTGTGCGAACACGACCGCCGGCGCAAAGGCGCCGGCGGGTGCCCGGCACGCGGGCACTGACCCCAGCACGCGACAGATGAGCAAGCGAACGATCGCCGCCCTGGCGGCGACGGCACTGGCGTTCGGCGCCGCCGTCCCCGCGGCGGCGCAGACGGACTACTACAACACCGACGCCGGGCGGCCCATCCGCGTGGAGGACGCGTATCCCACGGAGCGGTACGCCTTCGAGCTGCAGGTCGCGCCGCTGCGGCTGGAGCGCGAGCGGGGCGGCGCCTACAACTGGGAGCTGGCGCCGGAGATCGCCTACGGCATCCTCCCCCGCACGCAGGTGGAGGTGGGGTTCCCGCTGCGCTTCCTGGACCCCGGCGGCGAAGGCGACGTGCGCGGTCTCGCGGGGATCGAGATCGCCGCGCTCCACAACCTGAACGTGGAGACGACGACGCTCCCCGCCTTCGCGCTGGCCGCCGACGTGCTGCTTCCGGTGGGCGGGCTGGGGCCGGACCGCGCCTACACCACGGGGAAGGCGATCGCGACGCGCACCTTCAGCTTCGCGCGCTTCCACGCGAACGCGCAGTACACCCTGGGCGCCGCGCCCGGCGCGGGCGAGCAGGCCGGCGAGGCGTCGCGCTGGATGGCCGGGCTCGCCGTGGACCGTACCTTTCCGCTGCGCTCGCTGCTCGCGACCGCCGACGTCTTCGCCGAGCAGCCGCTGGACGACGGCGCTGCGCTGGCGTGGACGGCCGAGGCGGGGGTGCGCTACCAGCTCAGCCCGCAGCTCAACGTGGACCTGGGCGTCGGGCGCCGCTTCACCGGCGGCGACGAGGGATGGTTCTTCACCTTCGGCACCGCGCGCGCCTTCGGGCTGCGCAGCCTGATCGGCCGATGAACGCATATCGACGGATTCATCCGATGAACGCAGCAACGGGCAGGAATGCGCGCCGTGCGCTGGCCGGCGCCGTGGCGGCGCTGGCGCTGGGAGGCACGGCCGCGCCCGCCGCGGCACAGTGGTCGCAGGTGCACGAGCAGTTCTACATGCCGGCCGAGCACAACTGGGTCTTCCGCCGCAACTTCGCCGGCGCCGACCGGCTCTTCAACGCCTTCGACTACGGCCACGCCATCCTCTACGAGGTGCTGTACACGCGGCCGAACGCGCCCGCGTCGCGGCTGGAGGAGAAGGAGTACGGCTTCCTCACCGGCCGCCTGCTGACCGCGCCGCCGCGCCTGCCGCTGGAGGAAGGCGCGATCGAGGTCGCGTACGCCCGGCTGGTGCCGGAGGCCAAGGCGATGTTCGAGTGGGCGCACCTCCTCCACCGCCAGATCTACGACGTGCTGGGCGACGAGCGGCTCTCGCAGGCCGCGAAGGATACCGAGGTCGCCGCGCTGCTGCGCTACTACCGCTCGCGGCCGGAGCTCGCCTTCAGCGCGCGCCCCAAGAGCATGGAGCTGATGGAGGGGCAGCACTACTCCACCGCGTTCCGGGAGAAGTATCCCAGGTTCAACGGGCTGATCTGGGGCTACCACTGGCTGCAGGTGGGCCTCTACGAGCCGCTGATGGTGGGCCGCACGCCCGAGGAGCGGCAGGTGGGGGTGACGGCCGCCGTGACGCGCTTCCGGCAGATGCTGGTGAACGCGCCCGAGAACATGCCGCGCGTGATGCCGATGACGGCGGCGATCGCGCCGACCTTCGCGGCCCGTTACCCCGAGGCGGCGATCATCTTCGACAACCTGCACGGGATGCACGACGTGATCTCCGACATCCTGGCCTCGCCCCGGGTGCCGCGCGACCGCAAGCGCGAGGAGATCCTCACCGCCGCCCGCCGCTACCGCGACGACACCTCGTTCGTGATGACCGTGGACGAGTGGCGCGAGATGACGGCGATGATGGGCGTCCAGAACATGGGCGGGCCGGTCATGGGCTTCCTGGAAGACTTCCCCGAGCCCACGCTCCCCCGCGGCGCGGTGATGGCCAGCCACGCAGGGCAGCACGGCGCCGCCCCAGCCGCCGCCGCGGCGGGCTCCGCGCAGGGGCACGCCGGCCACGCCGCCGCGCCTGCCCCCGTACCCGCGGCCCGGGGCGCGATGGGGGCGATGGATCACTCGCGCGCGGGTGCCTCGCCGGCGCGGGGGATGCGGCACGACGCGTCCGCACACGCTCCCGCGTCGGCCGGCGCGGATGGGATGACGGCGCTGCACGAGCGGATGATGGCCGACCCGGTGATCCGCGCGCGCGTCGCCGCCGACCCGGCGCTGCGGCGCATGGCGGACGAGTTGCACGGCGCGGGCGGGATGGGGATGCGGCACGGCGCGGCAGCCACCGCCGCCGACAGCGCGCGGGCGCGGGCTTTCGTCGCGCGGCTCGTCGCCGATCCCCAGGTCGAGGCGCGCATCCACGCCGTGCCGCGGCTGCACCAGCTCTGGAGCGACCCGGCCGTGCAACGTCGCCTCGGGGAGTTGCGGCGCCAGCACGGCCAGCCGCAGCCCGCCGCCCCCGAGCATCGCCACTGAGGTCGGGAGGGGACGTCGACAGCGGACGGAGAGCCCCGCCGGCTTGCCGAGGCGGTGCTCTCCGTCGCATCGTCAGTCCAACGCGCTCCCGCCTCGATCACCCGAACGGACACCTCGATGCTCCGCAGAACGCCGATCCTCGCCTTCTCGCTCGCCGCCGCGGCGCTGTTCGCCCCGGGCGTCTCCGCGCAGGGCCACGCGCACCACGCCTCGCCCGCGGATTCGGCGAACGTCGCCGCGACGGTCGAGCGCTACCACCAGGCGCTCGCGGCGGCGGACAGCGCCGGCGCGCTCGCGCTGCTCACGGGCGACGTGGAGATCCTGGAGAGCGGCGGCGTGGAGACGCGCCAGGAGTACCGTTCGCACCACCTCGCCGCCGACATCGAGTTCGCGCGCGCGGTGCCCAGCAAGCGCGGGCCGCTCCGCGTGCACGTGATGGGCGACGTGGCGTGGGCGACGTCCACCAGCACCAGCGAGGGCCAGTTCCGCGGCCGCGCGATCAACTCCGCCGGCGCCGAGC
Organism: Longimicrobium sp.; assembly: GCA_035630095.1. Lineage (GTDB taxonomy): Bacteria > Gemmatimonadota > Gemmatimonadetes > Longimicrobiales > Longimicrobiaceae > Longimicrobium. The sequence goes on along the minus strand of DASQLJ010000662.1, from coordinate 9,306 downwards.
TGATGGTGCTCGCCCGCACCCCCCAGGGCTGGCGCATCGCCGCGATCCACTGGTCCTCCCGCACGCGCCGGCCATAGGCGCATCACGGCAGGCGGATCTGGCAGATGACGAACGGCGCGCGACCCACCCCCGGATCGCGCGCCGCCTTTTTTGTGGAGCCTCGCGCAGTTTGCGAGGCTTTTCGTAGTTGTTGCTGCGGCCCAGCCACCGCACGGTTGATCGAGGACGGTATCGGACCCACCTCACTCCGTGCCCCGAGCTCGCTCCTCGCTTCGTCGTTTGAGCCCGGCCGCTTCCTGTGCAAGGTACCGGTTGTTGAGGCCCCGCATCATCCAGCCGATGACCCGCCCCAGGAAGCCGCCGAACGTCACGGAGAGCGTCACCCGGGAGCGCTTTCCCGCTCCCGTCGGCTCTGCCCAGTGATTCGCTTCGACGGTGGCGCCGGGAGAGCGGCTGACGAGCCGAAACCCTCGACCCGGTTCGAGCGCCGTGACCGTCCACTCGGCGGGCGGCACCTTCGGCTGCACGATTCGGATGCGGCCGCCGAGCGCCAACGGCGCGCCGGCGTCACCGAGGCGCTCCACCCGCGTAACCGTCGGCGTCCACTCAGGCCAGCGCTCGACCTCGCTCAGGACGGCGAACACCACTTCCGGAGGAGCGTCGACCTCTGTCGTGATGCTGAACTGCATTCGTCGTCTCCTGGAAAGTGTCCGCGCGCGCGCCGGGGAGCATACTTCGATCCCCGCTCGAGGTGCCACCTGGCCTTCGAGTCGACCGGCCCGGTCGAACGAGGGCTCACGCGTCTCCGGGGTGCGGATACCGGCGTCTGACTTCGGCGACCGACCCGGCGATGAGTGCCTCGAGGACCTCGGCATCGAGGTCCGCCAGGCGCCTGAAGTACAGGCAGACCTTGCCGATCTTGTGCTTCCCGAGCCTGGCCAGGAGGCCGACCTGCTCGGGGCTCTCCGCGTCGACGTAGACGACCAGCTCCCGGCCGCGGACCGCGAAGCCCGTGAGACATGCGTCGCCCGAGCGGCCGCTCTCGTACCTGTAGGTGTACGAGCCAAACCCTACGATGCTTGGCCCCCACATCCTTGGCTGCTGCTGCGTAACCCGCTCGCACATGGCCATGATGGCCTTGCAGTCCGCCAGCTGCTCGGGGCTGGCCCTGGACGCGAGGTACGTATCGACGCTCGCGCCCGTGGGTCTGGTCTTGGTCTCGGCCATGGGAGATTCCTGGTTGGTGGGGGGAGCGCGGTGCTGGTGGTGAGGTGCGACGCCTGACGACCCAGCTCATACGCCGCGTGTCGGTCATCGTGCGGTGGCGGCGAAAGGCGGTGGGTAGATGGAAGATACGTGGTGGCGGAGCGCCAAAGGAGGGTCGCCCTCGACAGATCACCGATCGCGCCGGATAGATGGGGTGATCGTCAGCGGAGAAAGCCCCTGAATCCGCCGGCCGGGATGATGGGAATCCAGCGGACGACCGAGGTATGAAGGAGCTCGTGCGCTCGGCGGACCGGCTGATTACGTTCCGCCGCGCGCGATCCGTCTTCGCTTCATCACCGAAGCAAACCCTCTGACCACACATCCCGGGAGCACGTATGAGGGTAGCCATCTTCGGCAGCGGAGGCATCGGCGGGTACTTTGGTGGACGCCTTGCCCAGGCCGGTACGGAAGTCTCCTTCGTCGCACGCGGCGCCCACCTGGAGGCGATGCGGCGGAACGGCCTTGAGGTGGAGAGCGTGCGCGGGAGCTTCCATCTCCACCCCGTGCACGCCACGGACGATCCGGCCGAGGTCGGCGAGGTCGACCTGGTGGTTCTCGCGGTGAAAACCTGGCAACTGCGCGACGCGGCGACGGCCATCCGTCCGCTGCTCGGCCCGGACACGGCGGTGCTCACGCTGCAGAACGGGGTCGAAGCGCCGTCCGTGGCGGCGGAGATCGTGGGGCGCGAGCGGGTCATTGCCGGGCTGGTGAGGATCTTCAGCAGCGTCGGCGCTCCCGGCCACATCCGTCACATCGGCGGCCCCGCTTCCATCACCTTCGCCGAGCTGGACAGCGTGCTGAGCGAGCGCGTGGCTCGCCTGCGCGACGCATTCCGCGCGGCGGACGTCACGGTCGAGATCCCCGACGACATCCAGGTCGCGCTCTGGGAGAAGTTCCTCTTCGTGGTCGCGATGGGCGGCCTGGGCGCGCTTTCTCGTGCCCCGGTCGGGATTCTGCGGACGGTTCCCGAGACGCGGCGCCTGCTGGAAGAAGCGATGCGCGAGATCGCCGCGGTGGGCGTGGCGCGGGGGATCGGCCTTTCGGGAGACGTGGTGGAGCGGAGCATGGCGTTCATCGACGCCCAGCCCGCGGCCGGCACATCGTCGCTGCAGCGCGACGTCGCGGCGGGGCGGCCGTCGGAGCTGGACGCCTGGACCGGCGCCGTGGTGCGCCTGGGCGACGAGGTGGGCACCCCGACGCCAATCAATCGACTGGTCCACCACGCCCTGCTCCCGCTGGAACGGCGCGCGCGAGGCGAACTGAGCTTCGCGGAATAGACCACCCGCTCACAACGACGCGCTGGTAGGTGACGTTGCGCTCGGCGATGTCGACGCCGCGCGCCCGCAAGGCGCGGTGAATCTCGGGCACGCTGTGGTGCTGTGCATAACGCAGCGCCCCGATCGCCGCGATGACGTCCAGACCGAACTCATGGTGGCAGTGCCAGCGCGCCCTCGGCTTCGGGGCGATAGGGGCGGCGGTGCCGCGAGCACTCTGCTTGCCGGCAGTGCCGGATCTTCAGCTTGAGCCGCACCAGGCCGTCGAGGGTGACCAGCGTGCGGAAATTCGAATACCCATACCACATCTTCCGTCCACAGGCGGGACACGCGGTTCGGACTGCTTCCAGGCACTGCTCCTCGGCCGCGGTGGGCCGGGCGTGGCGTCGAGCCATGGAAAGTCTCCGGGGCCGATGAACGCCCGCGCACCGCGCGGACTCGCCCCTAGTTTACTCTAGTCACTTTTGCTTCCTGGATTTTTTCGGGTGATGATCGTGCGAAGGGCCCCTGGTTCAGAGCCTCTCCCCGCACCGCCGCTATTGATCGAAGAGGTCCGCCGGTCGAGCTCGTCGCGCCTCCTGGTGGGCGTTGGCGGGCGAATGGTCTGCCGGCGTTGGATGAACTGACATGATCGCTCCGAGCCGCCACCGGCGACAGATCACGCGTGCGCGTCGTCGAAACGCTCGACGACTGCGCGCGGGGCCACGCGCCGCCACGCGTCGCGCACGAGCTCCGTCAGCCGTGCCGGATCGGCATCCGCGAGGCGGACGAAGACCCAGGGGTGCTCGCGGATCTGGCCCGTGACGTGGAACACGGCCGGTGCGGTGGAAAGCAGGTGCTCGCGCTCGTAGCCGTCGGTGCGCAGCACCAGCGTCTGGCCATCTTCCATCAGGCGAAGGAAGAGCTTCTTCCGCACGGTGAAGGAGCGGGTTCCGCGCGACACCACCTCAACCGCTCCGGGAAGCCCCAGCGCGACGGCTCTCACGTCCTCGAAGATCATCGCCTCATCTCTCGTCGCCCGACGCGTCGCGGCAGTAGACCGGCCGCGCCAAGCCTCGATCACTGCAAGAAGAAGGGCCGGACGGCGTCCGGCCCTTCTCGCGTTCATCTCCAGGCGCGGATCACCCGCGCCCGATCCTTCAGACGCGGATCGCTCCGTTGACGGGATCGACGCCGCCGAGGCACTCGCCCAGGCAGCTGTAGTGGCAGAGCGTCCGCGCGGTGCAGTCGCCGCCCTGGCACGTCTTCCAGTCTGTGACGGGGAGCAGCACCACGTCGCCCGGCTGCGGCTCCCCCGAGCGCGCCTGCACGGTTCCGCGCGCCGATTCGGCCGTCGCGGTATCGAAGCTGTCCACCCGAAGGGCGTTGAGGTCGAGCTTCATCTTGACCATGGTTTCCTCCTGGGGGTAATGGGAAGGGCGAGCTGCGCCACGCGCGTCAAGGCTCCACCGCGTGCGGGGCGGCACTCTGCGCGGTTGCGGAACCGCTTCAGGCGCTCGTCGTCTTCACAGCTCAGGCTGCACTTCATTATACATATAGAGGCGGGAAAGAAAAGGTGTACGTGCGGACGCTCAGCGCTGAATTACGCGTTCGATGAGGCCTGGACCGAAGCGCGTGCGGAAAGGCACCCGCCGCGGCGCACCCGTCGGCCGAACCGGCGCCGGTAACGGCACGCGCGAGACGGGGAGGGGCGAGCATCTACGCTTGGCTCCGAAGCTGCCTCGGCGGTAGCTTCCACCCTCTGGCCGGTTCAGCCGGCCGCATCGATTGACGTCAGCCCCCGCTCCGCATGAGATCCGTCGCCGTCCGCACCCTTGCTGCCATCGGCGCGACGCTGCTCGCGCTCGCGAACACCACCGCCGCCGCGCAAACCGGCGACCCGCTCACCCGGCCGTATCCCCAGGCGGACTGTTCGAACTGCGCCACGTGGAACCAGCCGCACGCGCCGGTCCGGCTCCACGGGAACACCTATTACGTCGGCACGAATGGGTTGGCCGCCCTGCTGATCACCTCGCCCCAGGGCCACGTGCTCATCGACGGGGGGCTGCCGAACTCCGCGCCGCTGATCCTGGCCAACGTGCGGGCGCTGGGATTCAACGTCCGCGACATCGAGCTCATCCTCAACTCGCACGTGCACTTCGACCACGCGGGCGGGATCGCGGCGCTGCAGCGGGCCACGGGCGCCCGGGTCGCCGCCAGCGGCCCCAGCGCGCCCGTCCTCGAACGCGGAAGCTCGCTCGTCGGCGATCCCCAGCACGGCACCTTGCTCGACTTTCCCCGCGTGCGAAACGTGCGGCGCTTCGCGGACGGCGAGACCCTCCGCGTCGGCCCGATCGCCGTCACGGCGCACCTGACCCCGGGCCACACGCCGGGCGGCACGACCTGGACGTGGCGCTCCTGCGATGGCGCGGGCTGCCTGGACCTCGTCTACGCCGACAGCCAGACGCCGATCTCGGCCGATGGCTTCCGCTTCACCGACAGCCCCGCCTATCCCTCGGCCGTGGCCGATTTCGAGCGTGGCCACGGGAAGCTCGAGACGCTCCGCTGCGACATCCTGATCACCCCGCACCCCAGCGCCTCCTCGCTGTGGGAGCGCCTCGCGAGAGGACCCGCGGGGCTGGTCGATCGCGAGGCGTGCAAACGGTACGCGGCCGCGGCACGCCAGCAACTCGCCCGCCGGCTGGAGACCGAGCGAGGCACCCGCTGATACGGGACGGAGAAAGTTCGTGCCGCATAGCATCTGGCTAGATAGCCGCAGGCAAGTCGAGGCGCGTCATCTCTCGGCGCACCAAGCGGCACGAACTTTTTGCAGATCCGTATGAGTCCAGCCGACGATCGCCAGGTCGTTTGAACAAGAAACCCGCCCGGGCCAATGTCCGGGCGGGTTTCCTCATATGATGATACCAAATCTGTAGATTTACTGTGCATCCCTCACCAACCTCGAAGATGTCATCCTGAGGTCGCCGCTGCACCACATCCGCCCCTACACCAGAGTCCGGCGGCGGCCGAAGGATCTAAACTCGGCCTTCGAGCGACAGGCCGCCTGTCGCTCGGACCGATGGTTTAGATCCTTCGGGCGCCGCCACGCACTGGTGCAGACGAAAGTTCGGTGCAGCGGCGCCGCTCAGGATGACATCTCCTCGGGTTTGCACGGTTGATCCCGAGAATTGTTATGATACGTCCTCGTTCTGCGCACGTCCGGGCGCCAGATACAAACAGCTGCTCACGCCGCGGGACGCTCCGCCGGCGCGTCCTGGCCCGTCACGACCGCCTCGTAGGCCGCCTGCAGGGTGGCGGCTACCAACGGCGCGTCCGGCCGGGGCCGCGGCACGCCCAGGTGCGCCTCGCGCAGATCGTCCATGAAGGCCTCCCACATCGCGGGGCCGCCCTCCTCCAGCACCTGCGCCCGGATGCTCATGTCCCGGCTCACGGGCAGGTGCCGCCGCCCCCACGCGCCGATCACCGCGAAGACGGGCACGAGCTGCACACCCATCTCCGTCAGGCTGTAGATGGCCTTCTGCTTGTGGCTCGGGTCGCCCGCCCGGGTCAGGATCCCGGCCTCCATCAGCCGCTTGAGCCGGTCGGCCAGGATGTTGGACGCGATCCCCTCGTCCGACCGCTGCAGCAGCTCGCGGAAGTGCCGCCTCCCGCCGAAGATCATGTCCCGCAGGATCAGCAGCGACCACCGGTCGCCCAGGATCTCGAGCGACAGGTTGATCGGGCACAGCGAACGGTGTTCCTCCCTCATCGTCTCCCCTCTCAAGAAACTGCTTGCATAATACCACCAGTTGCGTTATCCTGCAACCGGTTGCAGTTTGCAATCACAAGTGAGGCCTCGTACGTTGCGCGGCCGCAGCCCACCACCAACGAGGGAGAACGGACGATGAGAAAGCTGATCATGTGGAACATGGCGACCCTCGATGGCCTCTTCGAGGGGAAGCAGAGCTGGGACCTCGACTTCCACGAGGTGGGCTGGGGCGAAGAGTTGGAGCGCTTCGCCAACGAGCAGATGGACGCGGGGGATACGCTGCTCTTCGGCCGGAAGACGTACGAGGGGATGGCACAGTACTGGTCCACCGCGAAGGGCGAGACCGCCGACCGCATGTACGCCATCCAGAAGGTGGTGTTCTCCCGCACGCTCGCCTCCGCGGACTGGGTGAACACGCGCCTGGTGAGCACGGACGCGGCGGAGGAGGTCGCGCGGCTCAAGGCGGAGCCGGGCAGGGACATCCTGGTCTTCGGCAGCGCGGAGCTCTGCGCGTCGCTCATGCGCGCCGGGCTGATCGACGAGTACCGCATCGGCCTCAACCCCATCGTGCTGGGCCAAGGCACCCCGCTCTTCAAGCCGGGGGCGAGCCAGACGACGATGCGGCTGCTGGAAGCCAGGCCCCTGCAGACCGGCTGCGTGCTCCTGCGCTACGCCCCCGTTGCGGCCGCCTGAGTCCGCGGCCGGCGCGAAGGATCGCGCCGCGGCTCTCTCCCCGCCGACCCTATCAGGACGCCGCAGGGCGCGACGGCGAAGCAGGCCCGGGCTCGGCAAAAGATCGCCTCGCTGCGTGCCCCCAGATCGAAGGTGACCGGCTTCCCGCAGAGGCACGTTTTTCGCTGCGGCGGCCGGCACTTTCAACCGGGGGTTGCTCCCATGCGCCACCGCCACTTCCTTCCGCTCGTCCTCCTGGTCTGCGCCACGGCCTGCCAGGACGCACCCCTCGCTCCGCCTGTTCCCGCGGCACCGCCTGGACCCCGATACGCGCTCACGGGCGGGACCACCGACATCCGTGCGGGCTACGACTACGTCTGCGCTCTGCGCAGCGGCAGGGTTGCGTGCTTCGGCGCACGCAGCGAAGGCCAGCCCAACGGCGTGTACGGCGCTTCGACCGGCTCGTTCGTTCAGATCACCACGGGTGCGACGCACGCGTGCGGCCTGACCACGGATGGCGCGGTGCAATGCGCGGGAGCGAACGACTACGGACGGGCGCCGCGGCTGCGGCGGGCGGCCACCGGGTCGTACACCCAGGTCAGCGCCGGGCTGAGCCACACCTGCGCCTTGCGCACGGATGGGGTGGTCGAATGCTGGGGCTGGAATCCCTACGGCCAGGCACCGCCGGTGAAGGTGGCCCAGGCCGGGAAGTTTACGGAGGTCACCGCCAGTGCGGTCAGCACCTGCGGGTCGCGAACCGACGGGGTGATCGAGTGCTGGGGGCATCATGAGGCAGTGGGGCTGGGCGTGAGGAACGCTCCTTCCGGCGCGTATGTGAAGCTGGGCAATTCAGTGGGCCAGACGAACTGCGCCGTCACGAGCACCGGCGTCGCCGACTGCTGGGGCTACCAGAACGTCTGGCACGCTGGAACGTACGTGCGGGTGGTGGTGGGCGCGGGTCACCACTGCGCGCTTCGCTCCGACGGATTTCCGGAATGCTGGGGCTACCCCCCTTCGTGGCAGGGGCCAGGTGAGCGGGGCCTGACGGGCAGGAGGTGGGTGCGGATCACCGCCGGCAGCTACCACACCTGCGGGTTGCGCAGCGATGGGTACTTCGAGTGCTTCGGGGAGACGCAGCAGATCGGCTCGGATGCGCCCGACGTGGTTCCCTCGGCCGACGTGCCAAAATCCACGCTGACGACGGAATACCGTATCCGCCTCGACTGGCACGACGTCAGCTCGAACGACCAGCGCACCGAGATCGAGCGCAGCGTCGCCGCTCGCGACCGCTCCCCCACCTCGTGGACCCGCATCGCCACGCTCACCGCCAACAGCACCTCCTTTACGGACGGCGTGCCGTCCGGTGCCACCTACGTGTACCGGCTGCGCGCGTGCAACGGCGCGGGGTGCTCCGAATGGAAGGAGTCGAATGCCACGGCGGTTCCAGCGACGCCGCCGCCGGCACCCTCCTCGGCAACGGCAAGCGGCTACGTTTGCGGAATCGCGTCGTGCGCGAAGGTTGCCTGGACGGTCGACAACACCCTCGTCGAAACGCTCCGCATCGAGCGGAGAGCGAACACCGGGGCGGGCTACGGCGCCTGGCAGCCGTTGGCTCCGCAGGATCGCCTGGCGACGAGCTTCGACGATTACGGGCTCACCCCGGGTGCGAGCTACGCGTATCGTGTCCAGTCCTGCAATGCCCGCGGGTGCTCGGCGTACGCTTCGAGCAACGCCATCGTCGCGCCGGCGCCGCCGACGCCGCCCGCGCCGTCGTCGATCGCGGCGTACTGGATGGGCAACTACATGCTCGTCGCGTGGAGCGACGTCTTCGAGGAAACCTATTACGAAGTGCAGCGCCGCCAGCAGCAAGGCACCACCTACGGCGCCTGGTCGGATCCGATCTTCAGATACATGAACACCACGTCGTTCAACGACCCGGTGGTGCCAGGTACCGTATATCAGTATCGCGTGCGTGCCTGCAACGAAACCGGCTGCTCCGCGTACACCAGCGGCACGCCGACGCGGGCCTGAACGGGTGCGGACATACGGCCAACGCCGAGAAGCTTGCGCGGCCCGATGGACAGCAGAAACAAGCCCCCACCGGAACTTCTGGCGGGGGCTTGTTGCCTGCCGCACGGCGAGGCTGGCGGGAGAAAGCTAGCGGCAGCCGGCTACTCCACGGTCACGCTCTTCGCGAGGTTGCGCGGCTGGTCCACGTCGCTGCCGCGCATGACGGCGATGTGGTAGGCCAGCAGCTGCAGCGGCACGCTCGCCAGGATCGGGGTGAGCGCGTCGTGGGTGCGGGGGATGCGGATCACGTGCTCCACCACCTGCTCCAGCTCGGTG
>DASQLJ010000661.1:0-15088 GCA_035630095.1 Longimicrobium sp. | reverse complement strand
TCCACCTGCGCGGGACGATCCTGGAGGGGCTGGCCGGGGCGATGGGGTTCGACCTGAACACCCCCTGGCGCCACCTTCCCGAGAACGTGCGCGAGGTGCTGCTGAACGGCGCCCCGGCGGGCGACGGAAAGCGCGGCGCGCCGAAGCTGCGCTGGGGCGGGATCCTGAAGGACGTGGGCGCGCGCTACAAGGACACCACCAGCGAGGCCACGCGCGAGACGCTGGAGGAGTACATGTCCACCCTGTCGTGCGCCACCTGCGGCGGGGCGCGCCTGCGCCCCGAGTCGCTGGCGGTGACGGTGGACGGGCGCTCGCTGGGGAGCATCGTGGCGCTGCCGGTGGCGGAGGCGCTGGAGTTCTTCCGCCGCGTGGACACGCTGCCCACGCTCCCGCGCGAGATCGCCGGGCCGATCGTGAAGGAGGTGAGCGAGCGCCTCTCCTTCCTGGTGAACGTGGGGCTGGAGTACCTGACGCTCGGCCGCAGCGCCGAGACGCTCTCGGGCGGCGAGGCGCAGCGCATCCGCCTGGCCACGCAGATCGGCTCGCGGCTCTGCGGCGTGCTCTACATCCTGGACGAGCCGTCGATCGGCCTGCACCAGCGCGACAACCAGCGGCTGCTGGCCACGCTGCAGCAGCTGCGCGACCTGGGCAACACCGTGCTGGTGGTGGAGCACGACGAGGACACCATCCGCGCCGCCGACCACGTGGTGGACCTGGGCCCGCGCGCCGGCCGCCACGGCGGCGAGGTGATCGCCGAGGGCACGGTGGACGACATCATCGCCGCGCCCCGGTCGCTCACCGGCGCCTTCCTGCGCGGCGAGCAGCGCATCGAGATCCCCGCGCGGCGCATCCAGCCGCGCGAGGGGCACGAGCTGGTGATCCGCGGCGCGCGCCAGCACAACCTGCGCAACCTGGACGTGCGCATCCCGCTGGGGTGCTTCGTGGCGGTCACCGGGGTCAGCGGGTCGGGCAAGTCCACGCTGATCAACGACATCCTGTGGAACGCGCTGGCGCGCCGCTTCTACCGCGCCCGCACCATCCCCGGCGCGCACGGGCGCATCGACGGGCTGGAGCTGCTGGACAAGGTGGTGGACATCGACCAGAGCCCGATCGGGCGCACGCCGCGCTCGAACCCGGCTACCTACACCGGGCTGTTCACCATCATCCGCGAGCTGTTCGCAGAGCTTCCGGAGAGCAAGATGCGCGGCTACACGCCGGGGCGATTCTCGTTCAACGTGAAGGGCGGGCGGTGCGAGGCGTGCCAGGGCGACGGGCTGGTGAAGATCGAGATGCACTTCCTCCCCGACGTCTACGTCCCCTGCGACGTGTGCCGCGGGAGGCGCTACAACCGCGAGACGCTGGAGGTGTTCTACAAGGGCCACTCCATCGCCGACGTGCTGGAGCTGACGGTGGACGACGCGCTGGAGCTGTTCGAGGCCGTCCCGCGCCTGCGCCGCCACCTGCAGACGCTGACGGACGTGGGGCTGGGCTACATCCACCTCGGGCAGAGCGCGACGACGCTGTCGGGGGGCGAGGCGCAGCGGGTGAAGCTGGCGAGCGAGCTTTCCAAGATCGCCACCGGGCAGACCTTCTACATCCTGGACGAGCCGACCACGGGGCTGCACTTCGAGGACGTGCGGATGCTGCTGGACGTGCTGCACAAGCTGGTGGAGCGCGGCAACACGGTGCTGGTGATCGAGCACAACCTGGACGTGATCAAGACGGCCGACTGGGTGGTGGACCTGGGCCCCGAGGGCGGCCCCGCCGGCGGCCGCGTGGTGGCCGAGGGACCGCCCGAGCAGGTGGCGACGGTGGCCGACTCGTTCACCGGCCAGTTCCTCGCCACGATGCTGAACGGCCGCGCCCGCGTCGCCGCCACCCCCGCCGCCGACCCCAAGCCGCGACGAGGACGCAAGGCGAAGATGGGGTGATGGTCGCAGGGTTCGGCACGAGGCGGCGCCCGAAGCGGGCGCCGCCGGCGGTTACGGAACAAATTAGATCTTTTTGAGACTTAACAGACATAAACCTGATGGACGAAGCCTGGGGGCGTCGAAGGTGAGGCTCGTGGACCCGCTCCCCGGCGCGTTGCGGCTCTATTCGCACCTCGGCTTCACGGTTGTACGAAACCGCGACAGGGTCATATATTGTGAAAAGGAGATTCTCCGATGACGAACGCCACGAAACCGGAAACTGCGGCGCGCGTGACCCTTGCACGAGGGTACGTTCCCGGACCGGCCATCCGCCGGGTCTGGCCGGCCGCCGTTTGCGCATTCGGGCTCAAGCGCACGCTGACGGGGATCTCCTTCGAGAACGCCGAGAAGCGCATGCACGCCCATCCCAGCCTGGCGGCTTCGCTTTCGGCCGGGCAGATCGCCGCCATCAAAGCCTACGATGGGCCAGAGATCGTCGGACGAGGCGGGCCGAAGCGCAACGATCTGCGCGTAGACTGATCCTCGCACGCCACCCAGTCCCACGGCCCACCGGCCCCATGCCGGCGGGCCGTTTCCCATTGGATTCCCGCCGTTTGCGGATTGCACCAGCCCGTGGTCTCCACCCTCCAAGATCCACCGCCGCGGCTACCACCGGCCCACCGCGTAACCTCCGACGGCGGCCTCCAATCGAGGATGACATGCGGGCGATGAGCCCCGCCCCTCACCGGCTCTGTTCCGAACCGTCCCTCCGCCCCGCGTTCGGCCTTCCCGTCGGCTTCGCGAGCTGAACTAGCACGCCGTTGCGGTCCCGCCTCTTCATCTTTCGGTTTATGTTCGGTGACGGCGTTGGGCGGCAGTCTTTCCCATCGGGGGCTGCTCCGGGCGCCGGGGGTTTCCCGTCGTTCAATCGGGCAAGGGAGCGAAGTCATGGCGATCGTGGAAGGCGTGCTCTACGACAAGGGCGGCGCGGTTTTCAATGTTAAGCACTCGGATTTCGGCGCCGTGGGCGACGGGACCACCGACGACACGCTGGCCATCCAGGCGGCCATCACCGCGGCCACGCTGCAGCTCTCCAACAACGCCGCGACGGCGGTCAGCGCCAAGGGGAGCATCGTCTACTTCCCCATGGGGATCTACAAGATCTCCTCCACCCTCCACCTTTCCAGCGGCGTGAGCATCCGCGGGGCGGGGATGCGCACCACCCAGCTCAAGTTCTACCTCTCGACCGGCGACGACGGGCTCGTCTGGGACCAGGGCAACGAGACCAGCCCCTACCACGTGGGCGCGTTCCTGGAAGACATCGACCTGATGACGGCCGGCCGCGACACCACGGGCCAGAGCGCGCGCGACCTGGTGGTGCTGCAGTCGTGGCAGTCGTTCTCCATCAACCGGGCCCGCATCTACGCGGCGTACCGCAACAACCTGCTGATCAACGACTCCGTCAACATCACGGCGGTCCACCTGGAGTCGTACGAAGCGGGGCAGTCGAACCTGTACGTGGGGAGCGCGAGCTCGGAGGGCTACACCACGACCGCCCGTTTCGTGGGGTGCTACTTCCAGGGCACCCAGGATGGCCCCGGGGCCGACGTGGCGGGCTACGGCCTCAGCTTCGAGCAGTGCATCTTCGAGAGCTGCGGCCGGCGCACCCCGGCCGGCGCCTACGGCGTGCGCGTGCGCTGGGGGACCGCCGCGTTCGTGTCGCCCTACTTCGAGAACAACCGCGACTGGGAGCTGATCGCCGGCACCGAGGCGCCGTCGGGCGCCCAGGAGACGGCGGTCACGGTGATCAACCCGGTGTTCACCCCCGCGTCCAACAAGCTCACGGGCAAGGGCGGCGTGCGGTTCGAGCGCGGGTCGGCCACCCTGGTGGGGGGCAACTACGGCACCGGGCCGCATCCGATGTCGTTCTCGACCGCGATGAACCACGTGTTCGTCTCGGCGAAGAGCTACCCCAACGCGCCCGAGGTGGACGCGCCGGGCTCGCTGAAGCTGCTCCCCGGCACGGTGCTCTACACCGACCCGCCGAGCGGGCAGTGGATCGTGACCGGCGCGGCCGGCTACGAGATCGGCGGCGGCGACCTGATCAAGAAGCACCTTTCCACCACCGCCGCGTGGACGCCGGGCGTGGTGGCGAACGGGGCCACCGCGCAGGTCGTGGTCACGGTGGCGGGCGCTTCGTACGGCGACACGGTGGTGGTCAGCTTCAACCACCAGGGGGCCGGGCTGGGTTCCGGCGTCATCCTGTTCGGCTCCGTCTCGGGCTCCGGGAACGCGGTGGCGGTCACCCTGCTGAACGTGTCCGGATCCTCCCTCACCTTCCTTTCGGGCACGCTCCGCGTGGATGTCTGGAAGCATTGATCGGCCAGGCGTCTGCATGTGCACGGCGCGCGCGGGGGATCCCGCGCGCGCCGTCGGCGTTTTCGTCCCTCCCCCTCGGTGCCGCGCGCTCTCGCGCTCAAGCTGCCTTTCTCCATCTACCTGCTCCGCCGGACGGCGGCGGAGGGGTGGAGCTCGCGACGCACGCTGGTGCTTCTCGTGGCGGGCGCGGTGCTGATCCACGGCCCTGGGCTGCTGGGGTTGATGTGGCTCGGGAGCCGCGCCACCGCTGCATCCTGATCGACGCCGCCACGCGGGCGGATTGCGGCGGTGGCGCTGGCGGCGGAGATTCCGCGCGTAGCCTCTCGCATCCTCAGCCGATCATCACGATGCCGTTCCGACGAACCCTCCGCGCACGGCGATTCGCCGGGTCACGCGCATGAGCAAGCCACGCTCGCAGTCGCGCCGCCAGCGGATCGCGGAGGTGCGCAGGCTGCCGACGCCGCTGAAGGTGATCCGCATCGCCGAGCTGCTGTTCTTCCCCGTCGTCGCGTTCATGCTGCTGGGGCTGCCGGTGCCGTCCAACATGGCGGAGATCACGGCCACGGCGCTCCTGGCCGCGGAAGCGGTGGCGGCGGTGGCGGTCGCGGTCGGTCTCGGCCAGCGGCGGCGGTGGGCGTGGGTGCTGGCGATGCTGCTGGCGGCGTGGGTCATCGTCGGGATCGCGCTGCGCGGCGGGCCCGTGCTGCGGGCGGCGATGGCGGGGCCGAACCTGGCGCTGAAGCTCTCGGTGGCGCTGCTCGCGTGGACGCTGGTCACGCAGCTCGTCGCGCTGGCCGGCTGCCTCACCTTCCGCGGCTGGCGCGAGGAGTTGCGCTGACGGGCGTCCGCCGACGCGTCGCAGCGTTCGGCCTTGCGCGTGACGGCGCGGCATGGCGAGCTTTCGGGCACACTCCCCGCTCTCACGCACACCCGATCCGAATGCCACGCATCTCCACCCACGCCTGGCTGGCGGCCGGCGCGCTGCTGGCCTGCGCGCCGCTCCACGCCCAGGCGGGCGCTCCCGCCCCGGTCCCCACTCCCGCCCGCGTCCTCGCCGGGCAGCCCCTTGCGCCCGCCGCGGCCCGCCCCGCCGCGCGCGACTCGGCGCAGGTGGCGCTGCGGCAGCGCTTCGCGGCGGACGTGCTGGCGCTGGCGAGCGCGGCCGGCGCCCCGGCGGGGCTGGTTGTGCTGGCGACGGACGCCGGGGGCCGCACCGAGCTGAAGCTGGCGCGCGCCTCGGTGACCGAGGCCGCGCTGGCGCCCGCCGTGGACCGCGTGCGCGAGGAGCTGAAGGCGTTCGCGGCGGAGGGGCCGCTGGTGTGGCACGTGCGGCTCGATCCCGTCGCTCTCGCGCCCGGTGGCCGCACGACGGCGCCGGTGATCGCCAACCCGCGCGAGGTGCGCGCGCAGATCAACCGCTTCGTGGTGCAGCACTTCACCACCATCTTCCAGGGCCGGCGCGGCCTGCGGGTGGACCTGCAGCTCGTGGTCACGCGCGACGGCGAGGTGGCGTTCGCCCGCGTCGTGCGCTCCAGCGGCCACGCGGTGGTGGACCAGGGCGCGCTCCAGATCGCGCCGGGGATGCGCTTCAACCCGGCGCGCGTGGGCACGCAGCCGGTGGACACGCGGATAACGTTCCCGCTCTACTTCGTGGTCGGCGAGGCCTGAGCCGGACCCGGATTCCCTGTTCCACGCCGCCACGATCCGACCCTCCCGCCATCCATCCCGAACCCTCGATGAGACTCGCCCTTCCGGCGCTGACGCTCGCGGCCGCGCTGGCCGCCGCCACGCCGCTCCGCGCCCAGGCCGCCGCCGCGGACACGCTGCGGTGAACGCGGCGTACCGGACCGCTATCCTGCAGCTGGAGAACGAGTTCCGCGCATCGATGGTCGCGCACGGGGTCGCGCGGCCCGACGCGCTGGTGATGCTGACCCGCGTCGCGCGCGGAAACCCCGTGCAACTGCACGTGCTGGAAGGCGAGGTGCCGCCCCTCGTGCTCGCTGCGCTGGACGTGCAGGCACAGGCGCGGCTGGCACAGTAGCCGGGCAGCCGCGTCGAGTCCCTCCTCCGCCCGGCGGACGAATCCGACACGGGGCGCGACTCCACCGTCGTCGAGCCCGATCCCCGGAACCGCGCGCAGATCGCGCGTACGCTCACCCGCTTCCTGCGCGACCACCCGGAGCTCGGGATGCCGGGCCAGCGCTTCCACGGGACGGTGCGCATGGTCCTCACCCGCAACGGCGCGATCGCCGGCGCCCGAGTCGAGCGCTCCACCGGCAGCACGCGGCTGGACGAGGGGATCATCACCGCGGTCAGGAAGATCCGCATCCGGCCGGCGATGGTGGGCGGCAGGCCGGTGGACGTCTGGATCAGCCTTCCGCTCGTGCTGGAGATGCCGGAGGCGCCTCCGCCGCCGACGGGCGATGCGCCACGTCCGGAATGAGCGCGGCCTCGCCGCGAACGGATGATCGTTCGCGGCGAGGCCGTTTTCTGTTCAGAGTGTCGGCGCCTCGACGTCTAGCCTTCGGTGAGGAAGTCGAGGATGACGTCGCTGACCGCGAAGCCGCTCACCTCGTCGAAGGCGGCGAACATGGGGCCGCTGTTGATCTCCAGGAAGACGAGGCGGCCGGTTTCGGGGCAGGTCTTGAAGTCCGCCGCGCCGTAGTCCATCTCCAGCGCGTCCATCAGCTTGCCCAGCCCCGCCACCGCGTCCGCATCCACCTCCGCCAGCGGGAGATGGACCACGCGGGCCGCGTCGTCGGCGCGGTAGTCGAGGGCGTCGCTCTCCACGCGGAACGCCACGAACCGCCGCGTCGCGCCCTCGCCCACGCCGTACACGCGCACCTCGGGCGCGAGCAGGCGCCGCTGCACGAACGCCGGCGCGGCGGAGAGCCCGTCGCGGCGCTGGGTGCCGGCGAGCAGCTCGTCCACGCCCCGCGCGAAGCCGCCGCCCGGCACCGGCTTGGCGATCATCGGCCCTAGCCGCCCGGCGTCGGCCTCCAGCGCGTCGAGCTCGTTGGTGAGCAGCGTGAAGGGGATGCGCAGCCCGGTCCGCGCCGCGAGGTGGAGGATGAACGGCTTGTTGGCCGATCCGTTGGCGCGCCGGTTCAGCATGCGCACGCCGGGGTGCGCCAGCAGCCAGCCGTGCAGCGTGCCGAACCACGCCTGCGCGCGGAAGGCGGTCTGCGGCCGCGGGTCGGCGAGCGAGGGGAAGACGTCGTAGCGCAGGAAGACGGCGTCGGGCATCACCGCCCGGCCGTCCAGCCGCAGCTCGTCGGACTGGAAGTTCCAGGTGAGCGCGGGGTTGGCCGTGCCCACCAGCAGCTCCCCGCCGTCGATCCCGCGCTCGCGCATCCGCCGCAGCACGGACATCGTGTTGTAGTCGGCATCGCCCCCCGCGATCAGCAGCACGCCGCTCCTCCGTTCATGGTTGGATGCACGAAGGGCGAGCGGCCGCGGCGGCCGCTCGCCCCGTCACTGCCGGGCCTGCGCGGCCCGGCCGGTGACGCTCAGTACTCGCCGAACGGGTTCTCCACGGGCACGGCGACCACGTAGCCTTCCTCGCAGCCGCGAGCGGTGGTGGGGTTGGTCTCTTCGCCGCAGGCGAGCGTCTTGTCGACGGCCATGCGTCCCTCCTTGCGTGAGTGGACTGCCGAGCCGCGGCGGATTCGCCGGGCTCCCGGTATCCGCAATTTATCACGCACCACACCAATGCGCCAAGGGTGCGGAGACAGCGGCCATTCCCTGCGCCCTATCAAGAGCACAGCGTGGACGGCATCCTGAACGACGTAGACACCATCGCTCTCTTAGGAGCGTACCGGGCAGTAGAAAATCTAACGACATTTCACCCGTCTGAGGCGGCTCCGAGAAGAAGCTGGCTGGACGGAGGATCAGTCGCGCTCGAGGATGACGACGGCGGCGGCGGAATCGTCGCTGTGGGTGAGGGTGAGGTGGACGCGGACGGCGCCGCCGCGGGCGGCGAGCTCGGCGGCGCGGCCGGAGAGGCGCAGCGCGGGCGCGCCCGAGGGAGCGGAGACCACTTCCACCTCGGTCCACGCGCCGCCGATCCCCCACCCGGTACCCAGCGCCTTGAAGAACGCCTCCTTGGCCGCGAAGCGCGCGGCGAAGCTCTCCGGCGGATGCTTCGAGCAGCGGCAGCGCTCCGCCTCGGCCGCGGTGAAGAGGCGGGTGAGCGCGCGCTGGCCCTTGCGCTCCAGCACCGCCCACACGCGATCGATGCGGACGATGTCCATCCCCAGGCCGGTGATCATTGGGCGGTCTTGCGCGCGGGGTGTGCGGATGGCAACGTGAGCCGGGGAAGATACCCGCCCCGCGCGAGCCGCTCAAGCACGCGGCGGCACGCGGTTCGCACAGGCCGGCGGGCGCGATTCCCAATGAAGGCACTCTTCTCTCACGGCGGACCGGCGGACACGTGGCGCGGAACCCATGGCGCGGACGGACAAGGCTGATAGGCGCGGTGCTCGCCGGCGTGACGGCGGGCATCCTGGTGGGCATGCTGCTCGTCCACCTCCTGCTGACGCCGCACTCGCCGCGCCCCTGATCGGCGGCGGCCCCATCGCCGCCGCCGGCTGAAGCGTCGTCCGCTCCAGCTCGATAAAAAATGGAGGACCCGGGGACGCGGCTTCCCGGGTCCTCCAGCCGTATCCGGACGACCCGCACACCCCCTTCGTCGTTGGGCGCACGGCACTTGCGGCACGTCGCCCTACCGGTGGCGGGCAACCGCGTGTACCATTCATGCGCGGCGGTGCCACGCCCGCGGAAAAACACGGCTCGCACGCTGAAACTCTTTCCGCGGTGCGTCGTATCAGTCTTTCGAGCCGTGCAACGAGAGCCCGGCCCGTAATCGACCAACGCCGACAACGAAATCGCCGCGCACCGCGGCTGGAGTGACGCCCATGTACTGTTCCACCTGCGGATCCCGGGTCGCCGACGGGCGCGCCACCTGCCAGGTGTGCGGCGCGGCCACGGCCCGTTCGCCGTTCCCGGCCACGATGGCCGCCGCCGCCCCGCAGTCGTACTCGGTGGCGCAGGTGCAGGTGTGCCCCCGCTGCGGCTTCCGCGGCCTGGGCGCGGGGTACTTCTCGCGCGGGAGCCACGTGGCCATGCTGGTGGCCGCGGGCGTGATCTTCCTCCCGGCGGCGCTGGGCTACGTGATGTTCCGCCACAACCACCGCGTGTGCCCGGCGTGCGGCCTGGGCTGGGGCTCGCACGGCACCCGCGCGCTCACGCTGCTCCCCGGCGGCCACGGCGCCGTGCCGTCGACCGACATGGTGATGGCGGCGGCGGAGGGCTCGGGGCGCAAGGGGTGGGCGATCATGCTGCTGGTGATCGCGGCGTTCTGCCTCTCCCTCGGCCTGGCCGAGGCCGAGTTCGCGCTGCTGGTGATGGGCGCCATGGCCGGTGCCGGCGGCGGGCTGCTGCTGAAGCGGGCCAAGACGGTGCGCGAGGAGCGCCGCGAGGCCCTCATCCAGAGCCTGCAGCTTCCCGTGCTGCAACTCGCCGGGCGCAAGGGCGGGCGGCTGACGGTGACCGACGTGGCCACCGAGATGCAGTGGCCGATGGCGCGCGCCGAGAAGGTGCTGAACTCGCTGGACGACGGGATGCGGGTGATGAGCGACATCACCGAGGACGGCGTGATCGTCTACGACTTCCTGGAGATCCGCACCGCCGGGCTGGGCGGCCCCCCGAAGCCGGAGCTGCGGCTGCACGCCTGAGCGCGGGGCGCTTCGGTAGATTGGGAGACAGAAATGACGATCGGGTCCCCGGCGCATCGCGCGGGGGACCCGATCTCGTTCAACCGCCATGGGTTGAGAGGGCGCGGGGGGCGGCGTTAGATTGTCGCCTCCACGCGCTCAGGCGACGGCGTCCATCTCCACGATCCCGCCGCCCTCTTCGGCCTTGGCCAGGCGCTTGCCCTCGGCCACGCGCTCGCCCAGCAGCTCCACCGAGGGCCAGCGCGCCGGGTCGATGCGCACGATGGCCGCGGAGAGGCGGGTGAGCGGGAACTCGCGCGCCGCGCCGTCGCGGTCGAGGCCGCGGTACACGCCGCCCACCACCACGTCGGCCGGCAGGTGCCGCCGCAGCCCCGCGTCGAAGCGGCGGCGCGCCTCCTGCGCCAGGTGCAGCGCCCGGTCGCGCCGGCAGATGAGCACGAAGTCGTCGCCGCCCACGTGCCCGGCGAAGGTGTCGGGCTCGCCGCGCGCGGCGCCGGTGAGCGCGGCCGCCGCCTCGCGGATCGCCGCGTCGGCCACCGCGAAGCCGAAGCGGTCGGAGAAGGGCTTGAAGTGGTCCAGGTCGAAGTAGGCGACGGCGAAGCGGGTCCCCTGCTGCCGGCGGCGCTCGAGCTCCTGGTAGATGGCGTCGCCGCCGGGGAGCCCCGTGGTGGGGTTGCGGTCGCGCCCGCGCTGGGCCAGGCGCAGCAGCGCGGCGACGCGCGCCAGCAGCTCGCGCGGGTCGAAGGGCTTGGCCAGGTAGTCGTCGGCGCCGGCGTCGAAGCCGCCCAGGCGGTCTTCGATCCCGCGCTCGGCGGTGAGGATCAGCACGGGGAGGTGGGCGGTGGCCGGGTCGCGCTTGATGCGGCGGCACACCTCGAACCCGTCGGGCTGGCCCATCCGGTAGTCCAGCACCACCAGGTCGGGAACGGCGCGCGCCAGCTCGTTCAGCGCCTCGGCGCCGCCCGGCACGTCACGCACCTCGTGCCCCGCGGAGGCGAGCACCTGCACCGTCATCCGGCGCAGCGCCTCGTCGTCTTCCGCGAACAGGATCCGGCTCATGGCTCTGCGGCTGTCCCCGTGTACCACCCGACTCCGGCTCGGCTTCCGTAGTCCGATGAAGGTTCTCCATCCCCCGGCGCTGCGCGCGCTGCTGGCCGCCGCGCTCCTGGCGCCGGCCCCGCACGCGCTCGCCGCGCAGGCGGACAATCTAGCACCGGCGCGGGCGTCCGGCGCAACCGTGGCCGCCGCGTCGCTGCGCCAGCGCATCGACGCGGTGCTGGCGCGCCCGGCGCTCAGCCGCGCCGACTGGGGGATCGAGGTGCGCGACGCCGCCAGCGGGCGCGTGCTCTACGCGCGCGACGCCGACCGGCTGTTCATCCCCGCCAGCAACCTGAAGCTGGTCGTCGCCGCCACCGCCGCGCACCACCTGCCGGCCGACTACCGGCATCGGACCACGCTGTACGGCACCGGCCCCGTGCGGGGCGGCGTGCTGGAGGGCGACCTGGTGCTCTACGGGCGCGGCGACCCGCTGATCGGCGAGCGCTACGGCCGGCGGCGCACCGCCGCCTGGGAGGCGCTGGCCGACTCGTTGCTGGCGCGCGGCATCCGCCGCGTGTCGGGCGGGGTGGTGGCCGACGAGAGCTACTTCGAGGCCGTGTACGTGCGGCCAGACTGGGAGGCCTACGACCTGCGCTGGTGGTACGCGGCGCCGGTGGGCGCGCTGGGGTACAACGACAACGCGGTGGAGGTGCACATCGCCCCCGGCGCGGTGGGGCAGCGGGCGCGCGTGACCTGGGAGCCCGAGTCGGACTACGTGGAGCTCGAGAACCGCACCGTCACCGTCGGCGCAGGCCGCGCCAGCACGGTGGACCTGGAGCGTGTCCCCGGCACCCGCCGCATCCGCGCCTACGGGCAGGTGCCCAGCAGCGCCGGGCCCGACACCGAGTTCTTCGCCGTGGCCGGCCCCGCCGAGTTCGCCGGCACCACCTTCCGCGAGACGCTGGAGCGCAAGGGGATCGCCCTGGGCCGCGCCGACGTGCGCGTGGTCTCGGACTCGGCCGCCTCGCCCGCGCGCGGCGCCACGGCGCTGGCGCAGCACTTCTCCGACCCGCTGCCGCGGGTGATCGGGCCGATCCTGCTGAACAGCCAGAACTGGTTCGCCGAGACGCTGCTGAAGACGGTGGGCCGCGAGGTGCGCGGCGAGGGAAGCTGGGACGCCGGCCTCGCCGTGGAGCGCGACTTCCTGACCCGCGTGGTGGGCGTCGACTCGGCCGACGTGGCGCTGCGCGACGGCTCCGGGCTCTCCGCCGGCAACCTGGTGACGCCGCGCGCGCTGGTGCGGCTCCTCTCCTACGTGCACCGCACGCCGCGGATGAGGATCGTGCGCGACGCGCTGCCGGTGAGCGGGAGCGAAGGCTCGCTGCGGGCGCGCTTCACCGACCTGCCGGGGCGCGTCTCGGCCAAGACCGGCTACATCGGCAACGTGGACTCGCTGGGCGGCTTCGTGACGATGGCGGACGGCCGCACCGCCGTCTTCGCCATCATCGCGAACAAGTCGGGCCAGCCGTCGTCGCGGATGAAGGCGGCGATCGACGATATCGTGCGCGCGGTGGCGGTGACGCGGAACTGAAGATCCGGCGCGAGGGCGAGTCTCGTAAACAGGTGCGCGAGTGCGTTTTCCGTCTCGCACCGAACCCGGCGTCGGCCGGCGGACTCTTATCACCGTCCGCGGGGTACGTGACTGCGCACCGATGCCCGAACAACTGACGTCTCGCTTTCGCTGACCCCTCCGCTTCCCGTGAAACGGCGGGCGCGGTGTTCCTCAACGCTTTCGACCAGGATCCCTTGAAGCCGTACACAGTCCGGACCACGCTCTCCCTCGCCTGCGCCGCGGCGGCGCTCGCAGCGGCGCCGCTGGCGGCGCAGTCCACGCGCGGCGCGGCGCGCGCGGGGACGCCGATCACCCCCGCGCTGGCGGCGGAGACGTTCGACAGCGCGTGGGCGGTGATCGACCGCACGCTGTGGGACACCGCCGTGGTGAACGGCCCCTGGCGCCGCGTGCGCGAGGAGCTGCGCCCGCGCGCCACCGAAGCGCGCACGGTGCAGCAGCTCCGCGCCGTGCTCGACGAGGCGCTCAAGCGGCTTCCCTACTCGCACTTCGACCTGATCCCCGGCGAGGTGCAGCAGGACATCGGCGCCGAGAACGACCGCGGCGGCGACGCGGGGATGGACGTGCGGCTGGTGGACGGCCGCATCCTGGTCACCCGCGTCGACTCCGGAGGCCCCGCCGCGGTGGCGGGGGTGCGCACCGGGTGGACGGTGGACGGGGTGGGCACCCGCACCGCGCGGCAGCTGCTGGAGGCGGTGGACCGCATCCCCGGCGCGCGCGAGCCGCGCAAGCAGCAGCTCTTCACCTGGATGGCCGCGTCGGGCGCGCTGCGCGGCGCGCCGGGGAGCAGGCTGAGCGTGCGCTTCCTGGACGCCGCCGACCGGCCGGTGACGAAGGCGCTGGCGCTGCGCACGCCGGCGACGATGACCGAGAAGTTCGGCAACCTGCCGCGGATGGACGTGCGGCTGGCCACCCGCCGCGCCCCCCTCCCCGGCGGCGGAACGGCGGGGGTGGTGCGCTTCAACTACTGGATGCCGGTGGTGGTCAACGGACTGAACGCGGCGGTGGACTCGTTCCGCGCGCTTGACGGGATGGTCATCGACCTGCGTGGCAACCTGGGCGGGGCGGGCTTCCTGGCGCCGGGCTTCGCCGGGCACTTCGTGGACCGGCCCGACACGCTGGGGGTCATGCGGATGCGCTCGGCCACGCTCAACTTCGTGATCAACCCCCGCCGCGTGGACACGCAGGCGCGGCCGGTGCGCCCGTTCGCCGGCCCCGTGGCGGTGCTGACCGACGCGATGAGCGCCAGCACCAGCGAGTTCTTCGCCGGCGGGCTGCGGCAGCTGGGGCGGGTGCGGGTGTTCGGGCAGCCCACGGCGGGCGCGGCGCTCCCCGCGTGGGCGCGCAAGCTCCCCAACGGCGACGTGCTGATGCACGCCGTGGCCGACTTCACCGGCCCCGGGGGCGTGCGCTGGGAGGGTGACGGCGTGACCCCCGACGTGGCGGCGCCGCCCACCCGCGCGGCGCTGCTGGCCGGGCGCGACCCCGCGCTCGACGCGGCGCTCGCATGGATCGCACAGGAACGTGGCCGCGCGGGAGCGCGGTGACGACGGGCCAGCGGCGGGGCGTTCCGCCGCAGAACGCGCGGGGCTGGATTCACCGGCCGGCGCGCACGACCAAACCGGAGACTTGAAGAGATGAACCGCATTCGCACCGGCCGGGCCCTGGCGCTGGCCGCCCTCGCCCTGGCCGCGCAGGCCGGCACGGCGAGCGCCCAGCAGCTTCCGCCCGCGCAGCAGATCGTGGACAAGTACGTGCAGGCGATCGGCGGCCGCGCCATGCTGGGCCGCTTCAACACGCGCCACACCGTGGCCGAGATGAGCATGCCGGCCATGGGGATGACCATGACCATGAACGTGTACCAGGCGCGCCCCAACAAGGTGGTGACCCGCATGGACATGGGCGCCATGGGCACCGCCACCGGCGGCTACGACGGCACCGTGGCGTGGAGCAACAACTCCATGCAGGGCCCGCGCATCCTCACCGGCAGCGAGCTGAACGAGACGCTCAGCCGCGCCTCGTTCGACGCCAGCCTGGACATGGCCGCCAGCTTTCCCACCATGGAGACGGTGGGCTCGCGCACGGTGGCCGGCCAGGAGTGCTGGGACGTGCGCATGGTGAGCCGCACCGGCGTCACCGTCCGCAACTGCTTCGACAAGACCACCGGCCTGGTGGTGGCGAGCGTGGCCAAGCAGCAGTCGCAGATGGGCGAGATGGAGGTGGAGATGGTGTACTCCGACTACAAGGAGTTCGACGGCATCAAGATGCCGACGAAGACCACCATGAACATGATGGGCCAGCAGATGGTCACCACCGTGAAGTCGGTGAGCCACGCGCCGATCCCCGACACCACCTTCGCGCTCCCCGCCGAGATCCGCGCGCTCACGCCCTGATCC
>DASQLJ010000660.1:0-7776 GCA_035630095.1 Longimicrobium sp. | reverse complement strand
CACCCTTAACTGCTCGATCAGGTGGATGTCGATCGATCCTCCGCCGACGTGCGATTGGCGGGGTAGTGTCCATGTTCAAAAAACTGATAACTCAGCTCATGCCGAGGCGACGTTCGCTTTCCCTCTGCGCTCGCGCGACCCGGGCAATTATCCGCGCGCTTCTCAGGCCGCGATTCCGCCGCCGAGACGGTGAAGCCTCGCGCAGTTTGCGAGGCTTTTCGTAGTTGTTGCTGCGGCTTCAGCCGCCGGTCAGCGGCCCAACCCGCACGATCACCCCCTCGTCGTCGTGCAGGTCCACGCGGCCGCGGACCGCCGCCTCCCGCCGATCTGCGTCAGTCGAAAGCACCAGCTCGCCGGTACCGTCCACCTCGAGGGAGACGGGGGTGGAGGCCAGGTTGAGCGCGACCAGGAAGCGGCGGCCCTCGTGCTCGCGCACGTACGCCAGCACGTCGCCCTCCGCGTCCACCGGCGCGTAGGTGCCCACGGAGAGCGCGGGCTCGGCGCGGCGCAGGGCGAGCAGGCGGCGGTGCAGCGAGAGCATCGAGGCGGGGTCGCAGCGCTGCGTCTCCACGTTGGTCTCGCGGTAGTCCGCGGCGACCGGGAGCCACGGCTCGGCCGTGGAGAAGCCGGCGTTGGGTGCGGCGCTCCACTGCATCGGCGTGCGCTCGGGGTCGCGGCCCAGCCCCAGGCCGGGAAGGTTGATCCCCCACGGGTCCTGCTCGCGCTCGGGCGGGATCGGCACGTCGACCATCCCGATCTCGTCGCCGTAGTAGATCGTCGGCGTGCCGCGGAGGGTGAGGAGCAGCATCGCCGCCACCCGCGCCTGCGCCGGGCCCACGCGCGAAGCGATGCGGTGGCGGTCGTGGTTGCCCAGCACCCAGTTGGGCCAGGCGCCGGGCGGCAGCAGCCCCTCGTAGCGCCGCACCGTCGCGTCCAGCTCGCGCGCGTTCCAGCGCAGCAGGATGAGCTGGAAGTTGTAGGGGAAGTGGCACCCGCCGCCGCCCTGCCCGTAGTACGGCATCAGCCGCTCGACGGCGTTGTAGATCTCGCCGATGATCACGCGGCCGCCGCCGTAGCCGTCCACCAGCCGGCGCATGTCGGCGATCAGGTCGTGCACTTCGGGGCGGTCGCCGCTGTACACGCGCCGGAGGACGTTGAACGGGTCGTCGCCGGGGCGGTAGTCGGGGTTGGGCGGGTTGTCGCGGAAGTGCTCGTCCTTGATCACGTTCTGCACCGCGTCCACCCGCAGCCCGTCCACGCCGCGGTCCAGCCAGAAGCGCATCACCCCGAACATCACCTCCTTCACCGCCGGGTTGCGCCAGTTGAGGTCCGGCTGCTCGCGCAGGAAGGTGTGCAGGTAGTACTGCCCGCTCGCCGGATCGAACTCCCACACGCTGCCGCCGAACGCGCTGACCCAGTTGTTGGGGGGCCCGCCCCCCGGCGCCGGATCGCGCCACACGTACCAGTCGCGCCGCGCGCTGTCGCGGGACGAGCGCGCGTCCACGAACCAGGGGTGCAGGTCGGAGGTGTGGTTGGGGACGTAGTCCAGGATCACGCGGATGCCGCGCGCGTGCGCCTCGGCCAGCAGCCGGTCCACGTCGTCCAGCGTGCCGAAGAGCGGGTCCACGGCGCAGTGGTCCGTCACGTCGTACCCGAAGTCGCGCATCGGCGAGGGGTAGAACGGCGAGATCCACACGGCGTCCACCCCCAGCCAGCGCAGGTGGTCGAGCCGCGCGGTGATCCCCGGCAAGTCGCCCACGCCGTCGCCGTCCGTGTCCAGGAATGAGCGCGGGTAGATCTGGTAGATCACGCCGGCCTTCAGCCACCCGGGGATGGAGCGGGTGATGATGGAGGCGGGTTCGAGATCGTCGGGCATGGTTTTACGGCAACGGGTGCGTGAGTGCGTTACGACAGACGTGCTGGGTGCTGAGGTGCGAGCGGATGCGCTTCAGACCTCGTCGGTTGATGGCGTACGGAGCACCTCGCTTGCCAGCGGCGGCAGCAGCGGGACGGCTTGGGGATGCGGGGCGCGAATCCTTTCCGGCGCCCGGCACGTAGATGCACCGCCAGCGCATCCGTCACGCCGTCGAACAGGAGCATCCCCGTGCAAGGTCCGCCGCCGCCCTGGTTCTTTCTCGCGTTCTTCCCCATCGCCGCCTCGAGTGCGGCGCTGGTGATCTACAGCGTCAGCCTGGGGGTCGCGCGGATCCGCGGGACGCGGCCGGCCGCGCAGCTCGCAGCCGCGCCCGACCCCCGGGTCGCGCTGATGCAGGTGGAGCTCGACGACCTGCGCACGCAGGTGGAGCGCCTCACGGCGGCCCAGTCGTTCTACGCACAGCTCCAGCCGCCGGCCGCCGCGCGCGGAATCCTCCCCGGCGAGGCGGCTTCGCCACTATCTTGATGAGCGGCGCGGGCACCTTCCCGCCGCCGCACCCCCGCGAGCCTCCGAGGAGAGCACCGTGTTTCCGTTCATGGACTTCAACGGGATGGACTTCATCTTCGCCGCGATCGGCATCTCCATCGCGGTGCGCGCCATCTCGGCGGCCGGCTTCGGGCGCAATCGGCTTCCGCCCGAGCAGGCGCAGCCCGTGCAGCTCGAAGACCCCCGCGTGCCGCACCTGCAGGCCGAGGTCGAGGCGCTGCGCACGCAAGTGGAGCGCCTCGCCGCCACCGAGACCTTCTACGCGCAGCTCAACGCGCCGCGCGCCGCGGCGGTGCCGGTAGGCGCGGGAACGGTGGCGGAGGATCGGGTACCGGTGGGCTGAGGGAGAGGCTGGCCGAGCGCGGGGGTACCCCCCCGGTCCCGCCCCCGGCCCCTCCCCCACAAGGGGGGAGGATGGGGGAGGGGAGAACTACGTGCGCTTCGGTGGGCGTCGTGCTTGGGCTTCGGTGTGACGAGAGAGCCTCGCGTGGGTGGCGGGGCTTTTTGGCGTGGGTGCTGGGTTTTCAGGCGAGAGATAGACGGCGGGGCGAGCGATGCGTGAGGGATGCGCGCCCGGAGGGCCGGGACGGCGCCGACACGGCTGTATCGTGCCCTACGCAGCGCGCAGCCCGGTTCGGCGCCCCAGCGCCGAACACGCCCAAGGCAGTAAACGACGACGCAGACGAGAGAAGAGCCCCGCCCGATCGGATCGGTGGGGCTCTTCATCGTCCAGCACTCAGCACCTACTGCCTGCAGGGCGCCCTCGGGTCCGGCTTGGGGCGATCCACCACCAGCCGCTCGGGGCGGTTCGCCACGGCCACCGCGATGTCGCGCACGAAGGCGCCCACGAGGGCCATGTGGTCGTAGTCGATGTACTGCGGCTCGTCGCCCACCTGGTGGTAGTCCACATGGTAGCCGAGCGAGAAGTAGGTGATGGGGATGCCGTAGCGCGCGTACATGTAGTGGTCGCTGCGGCAGTAGCGGTTCAGCGGGTGCCCCGGCGCGTCGAACGAGTAGTCGATCTGCATGGGGTTGGTCCGGCCGGCGTTGAGCTGGTCGATCAGGTCGCCGAGCTGCGTGCTCAGCCGCCGCGAGCCGATCATCTGGATCGACCAGGGGCCGCCGCGCGCCACCTCTTCCGCGCGGCCGCGGCCCACCATGTCCATGTTCAGCGCGGCGACGATCGAGTCGCGCGGCACCGTGGGGTGGTCGGTGAACCACTCGCTCCCGTACAGCCCCTTCTCCTCGGCCGTGTGCGACATGAACAGGATCGAGCGGCGCGGGCGCGGGCCGGCGGCCAGGCTCTGCGCGATCTCGATCAGCGCCACCGTGCCGCTGCCGTCGTCGTCGGCGCCGTTCATGATGCTGTCCATCCGCACCACGCCGCCGTGCAGCCGCCGCAGCGAGTCGCGGATCGCCGTGATGCGCGCCTGCTGCTCGGGCGTGGGCGTGCCGATGGGGTCGTTGGCGCCCTGCGGCCGCATCACGCGGTTGTAGGCGCGCACGGAATCGTGGTCCATCGCGGTGGCGAGCACGCCGTCGTGGTCGTTGTGCGCGCTGATGACCACGTACTGGCCGCGCACCGCCGGGTCGCTGCCGCGCAGCACGCCGATCACGTTGCGCGCCGGCGCGGCGACGGGCGTGGCGGCGTGGCGGTAGCCGCCGCTCACCGTCTTCCCCGCGTCGCCCACGGCGGCGCTCGCCAGCGGCTTGCCCAGCATCCGCTCGGCCACGGCGCGCGTGACGATGAACCCCGGCGCCGACTGCGTGGGCTGCTCCGCCTCGGCGCTGGCGATCTCGGTCTGCGGCTGGAGCAGCGCTTCGACCAGGTTGCCGGGGGTCGCGTCCATCGAGGCCACCACGATGCCGGCGGCGCCCGGGTACGTCCGCATCGCCGCGCTGCGCCAGAAGCGCCAGTTGTCGGCGCCGTTCTCCTGCGGCGGGAGGAGGATCACCAGCTTGCCGCGCGCGTCGGCCGGCGCCAGCATCTGCCCGCCCACGCGGCCGCCGAACACCACCGGCGCGTTCTGCGCGCGGAGCTCGGGGGCGAAGGCGAGCGGGCCCACGAAGGTGAGCGGCAGGTAGTCGTGCCCCAGCCGCAGCGCAGCGCCGTCCACCATCACCGACGCGCCGGGCTGCAGGCCGCGGTGCACCAGCGGCACCGCCTGGAAGTATCCACCCTGCTCCCCCATGGGCTCCAGGCCGATGGCGCGGAACTCCGCCGCCACGTAGTCGGTGCCCTTCACGTTGCCGCGCGTCCCCGCCTCGCGCCCCATCATGCTGTCGTCGGCCAGCACGTACAGGCGCGTCATCAGGTCGGCCGGGCTCAGCGCGGCGGTGGTGGGCCGCGGCGCGTGCATGCGCGGCAGCTCGCCCTGCGCGGCGGCCGTGGCGGCCAGGCCGGCGACGGCGAGGGTGGCGGCGGCCAGCGTTCGGGATCGGATCAACGGAGGGCTCCAGGCCTGCGGGTGGAAACGGACGGGGGACCACGGGGCGATGAAGATGATCGGCCGCGCGCGGGCCGGCAATCGCCGGGGGACTGGTGGATCGGTCCGGATGCGCGGCGTACCCGCGGCGCGTGATGGATGTTTCAGGACTCGCGCGGCCTCTCGCCCGTGCAGGGTCGGCCATCAAGTCGTCCGGCCATCAAAACGAACCGGGCGCGGATCTGATTCCGCGCCCGGGGCCGAGTCCGCTGACCGGCGGCTGAAGCCGCAGCAACAACTACGAAAAGCCTCGCAAACTGCGCGAGGCTTCACCAGCCAGGCGGCAGCATTGCGGCTCGATGCCCACAGGTTCTCAGGACGATGCGCCACCCGAGCTTCCGCCCGCGGCCGCCCCACCCGACGTCGACCTGCCCGACGTCGAGCCGCCGGATGATGAGCCGCCTGCCGACGAGCCGCCCGACGACCGCAACGCCGTCGACGATGCCCGCGACGAGCTGCCGCCGGCGCGCGACGAGGCCGAACGCGCTCCGCCGGTCTTCGTCCCCGCGGCCGACGAGCCGGTAGACTTCGCGCCACTCGACTTCGCAGCGCTGGACGAGCCGCCGGTCGACGAGCCCGCCGAGGAGCGGCCGGTGCGGCTGCTGCCGGTGCCGCCGCGCGTCGCGCCGCCCCCAGCCGAAGCCGTGCGCGAGCGGGTGCGCGGTTTGGCCTCCACGCGCACCGACGCGTCCAGCACCAGCCCGTCGCCTGCCGGCAGCGACGCGCCCGAGCCGGTGGCGGCGTCGAGGAACTCCACGGCGGTGCGGTTGCTGGCGCGTTCCACCAGGCGGCGCGCCTCCGCGAGCAGCGCCTCCATGCGCGCGAGGATCTGGCCCAGCTCGCTGGCCTCGCCGGGCGTGAGCTGCGGTCGGCCATCCACCGCCGGCGCCTCGTGGAACACCAGCACGTCCACCACGCCCATGGTGGCGATCTTGGCCAGGGTGCCGTAGTCGGGCTGGGCGGTGCCGCGCTCCCACCTGCCCACCTCGCGCGCGTCGTCCACGCCCAAGCTCCTGGCGAACTCCGCCGGGCTCATCCCCAGCCGCGTGCGAATCCCGTGGATCGTCTGCCCGATGAGCCGCTTGGGAATGAGTCTGATCGCCATCGCTGCCTCCCGTCCCGAGTCGATTGCTTTCCACCCCTCGCTTGGGTGCCGTTCGAACGCAATTGCGGGGCCGCACGCGAGTCAAATTATCCCCGCGAGAGCAGGGAATTCGGAGAGGTTGGGCAGACGAAGCGGGGGATGCGCGGGAGGAGCGGAGCGGGACCATCGGGGATCGTGCGGCACCGACGACGCTGCCGCGCGATCCATCCCAATCCCGAACCTGGAGACGGCATGCCGCGCACCGCGAGGAATGCGGCGCGCGGGCCGCCGGGCTACGGCAGCTTGATGACCGGCTTCTCGGGATCGGGCCGGTAGAGGATGGCGATGCGGCCGATGGTCTGCACCAGCGACGAGCCCGCGATGCGCTGCTCGAGCTCGGCGCCTGCCTCGCGCACGTTCAGCGGCGCGGCCTCGAGCACCTTCACCTTGATGAGCTCGCGGGTGTTCAGCACCTCCTCGATCGAGCGGAGGGTACTGTCCGAGAGGCCTTCCTTCCCCACGAACGCCACGGGCTTCAGGTGGTGCGCCATGCTCTTGAGGTGGGCGCGCTGCTTGGGGGTGATGGCCAAGGTGCTCTCTCCGGTTCCGTTCAACGTCGGGTGATTTTCGCGCGGGGAAGATACGCGGCGCCCGGCCGCGTGGCGACACCCGCGCCCGTCGCGCGCTCCACGAATCCGGGCTGATCATGCTTCCGTCAGCGGCGCCAGCGTGCCGGGAAACCGGATGACGGGCGCGAAATCCGTCTTCCACACATCCACCTCGAACGGGTGCCCGGCCGCATCGAAGCTCAGGGAGACGAGCACGACAACGCCGTCGTCGTCCGTGAACTGCCCCTCGGCTGTTCACGCCGCCGCAGCCCGATCAGATCCTGTGACCCTGCGACCCGGGAGATGCGAGAGATCCAAGAAGACACTAGATCAACCCGGCAGCAGTCGTTCGCAGAGGGTGCTTACTGCTGATCCTCATCCCTTCGGGCTGCAGCAATTCTAGACACCCCCGGGTTCCAAGCGGCCTCGGCGAACCTGTACTAGTTGCCGAATGTCCATCGCATTCCGCAGCGTTTCGTAGATGCTCATCGTCCCGGTCGTCAGCGAGGTCAAGGGAATCTACTTCTGCTCTCGGTAGCGAATGCGACGACGGTCACCCTTCTCACCACCAGGCCATGTTTCCCGCTCGACTAGCGGTGGCCGAGCCAGTCAATCAGGGACTCCACGACTTGACCGTAGGGGGTAGGCTCATCGTCCCTCCCGAGCCCCATCTCAATCAGTTCCTCCGCAAGCACACCGCGCAGTTCTTCGCGGTGTTCAGCAGAGAGCTGTACTCGCCCACGATCGTGCAGAAATGACAGGAGCGCGGGCGCCCTCCGTTCCACGATCTCGCGGAGAAGTTGGATAGCACGATCGTTTGTCAACGTCACGGCCGGTTCCGAGTTCATGGCGATATCCTCCAACCCGCGGAATTTCGCGCCCAAGTCGTAGTGACTCTCCCACTACTGCTCAGAATCACAGTGGCATTCTGGCCGGTGTACTTCACTGCCCCGCGAGGGTTCCACCGGGGTGTCCGGCGGCGGCGTGTAGGTGTAGGTGACCTGGACGGCCGCGCCCGCGTTCCCCTCCACGTCGTTGATCCGCGCGCGCACCACGTTGGCGCCGGCGGCCAGCCGCACCGTCAGCACCGAGGTGGCCGAGGTGGCGCTCCCGGCGTAGCCGTACGAGCCCCGGTCCAGCTCCACCCCGTTCACGGTGATGCTGCGGGTGGCGGAG
>DASQLJ010000659.1:0-3929 GCA_035630095.1 Longimicrobium sp. | reverse complement strand
AGGAGGGAATGTCCCATTATCCACAGATCGTCCCGGCGGCGTCTCCTGGCGACGATCTCTAAGTCAAGCCATGGCAATGGCTTGACCGGGAGCGGCGTCGGGGAGGGGACGGGTATGTCCATTGCTGGAGCTGCAACATATGTGCTGAAAATGGGGAAACCATAAAAAGAGCCGCAGAGGAGGAGCCGCATGCCCGACACGAACCATTCGGGGAAGTTCTGGGCTCTTGTGACGTTGGCGGGCGCCGTGCTCAGCAGCCCGCTCCTGCTCCACGTCACCAACCGAAGCGGCGGGAGCGAACGGCCGAACCCCATCGAGGTCGTGGTGAGGATGCCGCTCCAGGAGGCGCCGAAAACGGAGCAGAAGGCGATCTCCACCGTGGCGACGTCGCTCTACGACGGTGACCGGGTCGCGCCGCCCGCTCCGCCTCCGCCTTCAGCGCCGGCGAGCGTGGGCCCGGCGGCCAGCCAGCGGTACCTGAGCACGACGGAGCTCGAGGGCTACTCCAACTGGCAGCTCTCCATCGCCCGCAACGAGATCTATGCGCGCCACGGCCGGCGGTTCCGCAGGGCCGACCTCCAGCGGCACTTCGACGCGCAGCCGTGGTATCGCCCCGTCTACGGGCCGGACGAGTTCACCGACGCCCAGCTCAACGCGTTCGAACGGTACAACGCCAACCTGATCGCCGACTACCAGCGACAGCGGTACGGCGGCCCCTGATACCAGATCGGGAGATTGACCGTGGCATTCCTCACCGATCTCGAACATGTCATCCTGAGGGCGACCACTCGGCGCCGCGGCTATGCCAATGGCCGCAGCCCGAAGGATCTATGATCGACGGAGCGCTACGGCCAAGGTGTTGCGTCGACATGTTATAGATCCTTCGGCCTGCAAGCTTTAGTGCGGGCGTGGCGAGGCGTGGTCGGCCTCGGGATGACACCGTTTGGTCAGCACCGTTAATCGTAAGAACTGGTATGAGCCGGTGCAGGTCCATCGGTCGAGCCCGGCGTCATCGACCCACCAACGCATTCACCCGCCCGCGGCAGTCGACGCCACGGGCGGGTGATTCGCGTCCAGCCCCGAAATCCCTCTACTTCGTCTCGATCCAGCTCGTGCCGACGCCGCCCTCGACGCGGAGCGGGACGTCGAGCACGGCGGCGTTCTCCATGCGGTCGCGGACGAGCTCGCGGATCTCGTCCGTCTTCGCCGCGGGCACCTCGAAGAGCAGCTCGTCGTGCACTTGGAGGAGCATCTTGGTGCCGTCGTCGCGCGCCTCCAGGTCGGCCTGGATGCGGATCATGGCGATCTTGATCAGGTCGGCCGCGGTGCCCTGGATCGGGGCGTTGGTGGCGGCGCGCTCGCCGAACGAGCGGATGTTGAAGTTGCGCGCGTTGATCTCGGGGATGTAGCGCCGGCGGCCGGTGAGGGTCTCCACGTAGCCCGTCTGCCGCGCCTTCTCCATCTGCTCGTCCAGGTAGCGCCGCACGCCGGGGAAGCGCTGGAAGTACGCCTCGATGAACTCCTTGGCCTCGGCGCTGGTCATCCCCAGCTTCTGCCCCAGCGCGAACGGGCCGATGCCGTAGATCACGGCGAAGTTCACCGTCTTCGCCCGGTCGCGCATCTCCCGGGTCACCGCGTCGGCCGGCACGCCGAAGATGAGCGCGGCGGTCTGGCGGTGGATGTCCACGCCGGCGCGGAACGCCTCCACGAACGCCTCGTCGCCCGAGTAGTGGGCGAGGATGCGCAGCTCGATCTGCGAGTAGTCGGCCGCCACGAAGCGCATCCCCTCGGCGGGGATGAAGCCGCGGCGGATCTCGGCGCCCATCTCCGTGCGGATCGGGATGTTCTGGAGATTGGGGTCCGACGACGCCAGCCGCCCCGTGGCCGCCACCGTCTGGTTGAACGAGGTGTGGATGCGCCCCGTCTCGGGGTTCACCGACTTCGGCAGCGCGTCGACGTACGTCCCCCGCAGCTTCTCGATCTGCCGGTACTGCATGAGCAGCGTGGGGAGCTCGTGGCCCTGCGCGGCCAGCTCCTGCAGCACGTCCACGTCGGTGCTGGCGCCGGTCTTGGTCTTCTTGATCACCGGCAGCCCCAGCTTGCCGAAGAGGATCTCCCGCAGCTGCGGCGTGCTGCCGATGTTGAACTCCTGCCCGGCGGAGGCATGGATCGCCCCCTCCAGCTCGCGGAGCTGCCCGTGCATCTGCTCGCTGGTGCGCGCGAAGAACTCCTCGTCGATGCGGATGCCGTTCCACTCCATCTCGGCCAGCACGCGCACCAGCGGCATCTCGATCTCGCGGAAGAGCGGCGTCAGGTGCAGCCGCTCCAGCTCGGGCGCGAACCGTTCGTGCAGGCGCAGGGTGATGTCGGCGTCCTCGCAGGCGTACTCGGCGGCGCGGCTGAGCTCCACCTCGGCGAACTCGATCTGCGCCTTCCCCTTCCCGGTGACGTCGCTGTAGTGGATCGTCTTGTGGTCCAGGTGCTGGAGGGCGAGCGAGTCCATCCCGTGCTCGCGCCGGCCGGGCTCCAGCAGGTAGCTGCCGACCATGGTGTCGAAGTCGATCCCCGCCAGTGCGATCCCAGCGCGGCGGAAGACCAGGAAGTCGTACTTCAGGTTCTGCCCGATCTTCTTGACGCCTTTGTCCTCCAGCATGGCGACGAACTCGCGCAGCTCGTCGCTCTCCAGCGGGGGGAGGTTCTTGGGCTCGGGCGCCGCCCCCCGCCGCGCCTCGGGCGAGGGGTCGCCCTCGCCGCCCAGCAGGTCGCCCTGCGCGGGGCTGGGGAGGCGGTGGCGGAAGGGGAGGTAGAAGGCCTCGCCGGGCTTCAGCGCGAGCGAGATCCCGCACAGCTCGGCGCGCATCGGGTCGGTGCTGCTGGTCTCGGTGTCCACCGCCACCCACCCCTGCGCCCGGACGCGCTCGACCAGCGCGTGCACGCCGGCGGGCGTGTCCACCAGGTGGTACTCGGTGGGCATCCGCTCGCTGGTGCCGCGCTCCTCCTCGTCGGGGGCGTAGTCGCGCGCCAGCGAGTTGAACTCCAGGTCCAGGAAGAGCTCGCGCAGCCGCGGCCGGTCGGGCCGTCCCACCTTCAGCTCGTCCACGTCCAGCGCGACGGGGAGGTCGCAGCGGATGGTGACGAGCTGCTTGGAGAGCATCGCCTCGGCGCCGAAGGCCTGCAGCGCCTCGCGCGGGCGCTTGGCCTTGATCTCGGCCGCGTGCGCCAGGATCTCCTCGATCGGCCCGTACTCCTCGATCAGCGACACGGCCGTCTTGGGGCCGATGCCGGAGACGCCGGGAACGTTGTCGCTGGCGTCGCCGATCAGCCCCAGGTAGTCGACCACGCGCTCGGGGGGCACGCCCAGGCGCTCGTTGGCGTTGCGCGTGTCCACCCACTCCTCCTCCACCGCGCCCGGCCCGCCGCGCCCGGGGTTCAGCAGGCAGACGTGGGGGCGGATGAGCTGGTAGAAGTCCTTGTCGCCGCTCACGATCACCGTCTCCAGCCCCGCCTCCACCGCCTGCGCGGCCAGGGTGCCGATCACGTCGTCGGCCTCGTAGCCGTCCAGCTCCAGCACGGGGATGCGGAAGGCGGTGACGATGTCGCGCACGCGCGGGAGCGACGCCTTCAGCTCGTCGGGCATCTTCTCGCGCGTGGCCTTGTACGCGGGATACACGATGTGGCGGTCGCTCATCCCGGCGTCGAACACCATCCCCAGGTAGTCGGGCTCGTGCTTCTCGATCACCTTGATCAGGAAGCGCGTCACGCCGAACGCGGCCGACGTGTTCTCGCCCTTGCTGCTCATCAGCGGCCGGCTGACCAGCGCGAAGAAGGCGCGGTAGATCAGCGCGTAGCCGTCGATCAGGTAGAGGCGCGGGCGGGTCTTTTCGGGCTTGTCCACGTGCGTTCGCCAGAGGGTTGCCGGGAGTGCGGAG
>DASQLJ010000658.1:0-4253 GCA_035630095.1 Longimicrobium sp. | reverse complement strand
CGAGGAGGCGTTCCGGAAGCTCCTCCCCGCCGCCGCGCCGACGGCCACCGGGTTCGCCTGGGTGTCGGTCGCCGGAGGCGCGCCGGTGCTGAGGGCGCTCGCCGCGGCCGAGCTCGCGGAGGGAGGGCCGCGGCTCGGCGCCGCCGTCTCCTTCGCGCTCCCGCCGGGGATGCTGGCGCTGTCGCTTGCCGCCGGCTCGCGCATCGTTGGCGCGACCGCCGCCGACGGCTCGCTCGACGGCTTCACGGCCGCCTTCCCCGCGCTGGAGGGGGCGCCGCCGCCCCACGCCCCCGGCATCGCCATCCCCATGGCCGGCGACGGCGTCGGCGCGCTCCGCTTCCAGGGGCTGATGAGCGCCGGCGGAGGGGCGGCGGGCGCCGTCAAGCAGCTCTGGAACGTGCAGGTCGATCCCCTGCGCCCCTTCGACGCCTCGCGCACCTACCAGGCGTACACCTCCCGCGCCTACCTGCTGAGCGGCTCGGCCGGCGCCTACCACCTCACCCTCCTCGCGTGACCCCGCCCGCATGAACGAGCACGGCCAGACCGTCTGCCTGTCGATGATCGTCAAGGACGAAGCCCCGGTGATCCGCCGGTGCCTCGACTCGGTGAAGGCGCTGATCGACCACTGGGTGATCGTGGACACCGGCTCCAGCGACGACACCCGCGAGATCGTCCGCGCCCACCTCGCCGGCCTCCCCGGCGAGCTGGCCGAGCGGCCGTGGGTCGACTTCGCCCACAACCGGAGCGAGGCGCTGGCGCTGGCCCGCGGCCGCGCCGACTACGTGCTGGTCATCGACGCCGACGAGGTGCTGGAGACCGACCCCGGCTTCCGCCTCCCCCGGCTGGAGGCCGACTCGTACAACCTGGAGATGCGCTACGCGGGGTGCACCTACTTGCGCAAGCAGCTGGTGCGCGACGCCCTCCCCTGGCGCTACGAGGGCGTGCTGCACGAGTACATCCACTGCGACCAGGCGCGCACCGAGGCCTTTCTCCCCGGGATCCGCACCGTCCCGCACCGCGACGGCGCCCGCGCCCGCGACCCCGGCACCTACCGCCGCGACGCCGAGGTGCTGGAGCGCGCGCTCCGGGCCGACCCCGGCAACGCGCGCTACGCCTTCTACCTGGCCCAGAGCTGGCGCGACGCCGGCGAGCCCGGGCGGGCGCTGGAGGCGTACCGCCGCCGCGCCGCCATGGGCGGGTGGGCCGAGGAGGTGTGGTTCTCCCTCTACCAGGCCGCCCAGCTCCTGGAGCGCACCGGGCGCCCCTGGCCCGAGACGATGCAGGCCTACCTCGACGCGTGGGAGGCGATGCCCGACCGCGCCGGTCCGCTCTACCGCGTCGGCCTGCACCACTCCCGCCACGGCCGGCACGCGCTGGCCAACCTCTTCTTCTCGCGCGCCCTGCAGATCCCCCTCCCCGGCCCCGAGCGGCTGTTCGTGGAGCGCGCCGTCTACGACCACTTCCTCCCGCTGGAGCATGCCGTCTCCTGCTACTACGTGGGGCGGCACGCCGAGGCGGTGGATACCAACAACCGCCTCCTCCGCCACCCCACGCTCCCGCCCGCCATGGTGGACCGGGTGATCGAGAACCGCCGCTTCAGCCTGGACGCGCGCTTCCCGCGGCCGGACCGGCTGCACCCCGGGCCGCTCTGCGTGGTCGTCCCCTTCCGCGACCCCGGCCCCGAGCTGGACGAGTGCGTGGAGGCGCTGCTGCGCCAGGAGGGCGCCGCGTGGGACGTCGTCTTCGTCGACGACGGCTCCCGCGCCCCCCACGCCGACCGCCTCCCCGCCGGCGACGCGCGCGTTACCCTGGTGCGGACCGAGCGGCCGGCCGGGTGGGCGGCGTCCGTCGCGGTGGCGCTCCGCGGGTGCGCGGCCGACGCGCCCGTGCTGGTCCTCCCCCCCGGCCACCGCCTCGCCGGTCCCGGCGCCCTCGCCGAGGTGCTCGCCCGCTTCGGCGACCCCGGCTCCCGGCTGGTCTACGGCCAGCACCGCCTGGCCTCCGGCGTGCTGGGGAGCGCCGAGCCCGCCCCCAACGCCGCCGGCCACGACGCGCGCGGCGCCGCCCTGGCCGGCGGCTCCGCCCTCGCCTTCCGCGCCGGGCTCGCGGCCGAGGCCGCCGCTCGCGACGGCGGGGCGGGCGACGCGGTCTCCGCGGGAGAGGTGGAAGCGTGGGCCGCGTCCCTCTTCGCCGCGGCGGAGTTCGCGGGGACGCGCTTCACCGACGCGGTGCTCACCGTCGCCCCGGCGATTCGATCGGCGGCGCCGCTCGTCCTCGTGACGGACGTGGAGAACGGCGGGGGAGGGGATGCGGAGCTTCCGCTCATCTCCGCGCTGATGGTCACCCGCGACCGGCTGGCGCTGGCGCGGCGGGCGATCGACTCGTGGGCGGCGCAGAGCTGGACCCGGCGCGAGCTGGTGGTGGTCAGCGACGGCGAGCCGCGCTTTTGCCGCGCGCTCGAGCGCTACGTGGACGAGCGGGGGATCGCGGGCGTGCGCTTCGTGTGGGAGGCCGACGGGACGCCGCTGGGCCGGCTGCGCAACCGCTCGATGGACGAGGCCCGCGGCGAGGTGCTCTGCCAGTGGGACGACGACGACTGCTCGCACCCCGAGCGGCTCTCCGCCCAGTTCGCCCGGATGCGCCAGGCGGGCGCGCGCGCCTGCTTCCTCTCCGACCACCTCCACTTCCTCGACGAGCACCGCGCCCTCCTCTGGGTGGACTGGAACTCCGGGAGCGAGCACCCCGAGCCGTGGCAGATGGCCCCGGGAACGCTGATGATGTACGCCGACACCGGCGTCCGCTATCCGGAAGAGGGCCCCTGGGCGCGCCGCGGCGAAGACTCCGCGCTCCTCGACGCGCTGCACGCCCGCGTCCCCGTGGCCCACCTGGCCGGGATGGGATGGCTCTTCCTCTACACCTGGCACGGCCGCAACACTTTCCCGCGCGAGCACCACCTGCGGATGGCCTCCTTCACCGCCCCCACGGCGTGGCTCCTCGACCGCGAGGACGAGATCCGCCGCGCGCTCGCCTTCTATCCCGTCTCGCGCCCCCTGGCCGTCATCGGCCGCGAGGGGCCCGCGTTCGTGCTCTCCTGACCCCGTTTGCCTCCCCTTCACCCAAAAGCCGAGACCGTGAACGACGCCTCTCGCTACCTGGCCGCGGCGCAGGCCGCCGCGCAGGTGCTCACCGGCCCGCCCCGCTCGTGGTTCCCCGCCGGCGACCCCGGGAACTGGGTCAACAATTACGAGGATTTCTGGCGCACCCCCAACATCCTGGGCGCCCTCGTCCGGCTGATGAAGGCCGACGGCTCGCGCACCTACGAGCAGACGGTGCTGGGCGGGCGGGCCTCGTTCGACCAGTACTGGGAGCCCCAGTGGGGGACCCCGAGCTACTACGACGACGAGGGGTGGTGGGGGATGTCGTTTCTGGACGCGGACGCCCTCCTGGGCGCCTCCGGCGGGTGGACCGGGCGGGCGGTGAACGTCTTCAACGACCTGGTGGCCGGGTGGGACGGCGTCAACCGCGGCGGGGTGTGGCAGATGCGCAACCCCAAGAGCTACCCAACCAACTTCAAGGGCTCCATCTCCAACGAGCTGTACATGGCGCTGGGCGCGCGGCTGGCCTCCTCCCCCGGCGTGGCCCCGGACCCCGCATACCTGGCCGGCGCGCGGGCCGTGTGGGCGTGGCTCGACGCCTCGGGGCTGATCGACGACCAGGGGCTGATCTGGGGCGAGCTCGACGCAAACGGGCAGGTGTACCGCCCCAACGTCCCGTGCACCTACACCCAGGGCGTGGTGCTCACCGGGCTCTGGGGGCTGTACGCCGCCTCGGCCGACGCCGCGCTCCTCGACCGCGCCCAGCAGATCGCGCAGGGCGCCATCGACCACATGACCTGGCCTGGCTCCATCCTCCGCGAGTCGTGCGAGGTGAACGGGTCGTGCGGCCCCTCCGACACCAACCCCGCGCTCTTCAAGGGGATCTACGCCCGCTCCCTGGCCGAGCTGGCGGTCAACCTCCGCTCCACCGGCAGCCCCGCGCGCGTCGCGGCGGCCGATGCCTACGCCGCCTTCCTGCGCACCAACGCCGACGCCGTCCTGGCGAACTACCCCGGCGGCGTGTACGGGATGGACTGGCACACCCCCAGCCACGGCTACCAGCCCACCGGAAACACGGTCTACGACGGGTGCCTGCAGTTCAGCGCCATCGAGCTCTTCCTCGCCGCGGAGCGCGTGGGCGCGTGACGCGGCGGCCCT
>DASQLJ010000657.1:0-3261 GCA_035630095.1 Longimicrobium sp. | reverse complement strand
GTGGGTGTCCTGCAAAAAATTTCGATACTCAGCGCATTCCGAGCCTGCAGCCACTCGTCGACGAGCTTGGCGCTGCCGCAGTCGTCGGACCCCGCGCCGAACGTCCGGGCGTTCAGGTTGCAACCAAATCGACGAAGAGCCGAAAAAGCTGTGCATCGAAGTGGATGGCGGGATCCACGACCAGCATCGCGAGCGCGACGCGGAGCGCACGGCGTGGCTCGAAGCCGCAGGCTTCCGCGTGCTGCGCTTCCGCAACGAGGACGTGATGGAAGCGAGACACCTCGTAGCGCGGCGGATTCAGGACGCACTTCGCCCCCAAGGCTGACGCCACCCAAGCACGCACCTCGAACCGTCAGCCAACCACACCAAAATCGCCCCGCAACCTCTCGCGGAACGGGAGAGGTGGACGGCCTAACCTAAGCCGGCCGGAGAGGGCGCGGCGCCGAGGCATCTCCACACCGCCCGAGTCCACCACAATCCATCTTTCGACACAGCAAAGCGCCGGGAGCGAACAGCCCCCGGCGCTTTCCATCCGACCCGCCTCGCGATCGACCGACCCTACCGCCAATCCATCAGCATGCGGCGGATCTCGTCGCGATGGCGCGACTCGTCGGAGATCATGTTCTCGAGCTCCACGCGGATGGAGATCTCGCCGCAGGCGTCGGCCTGGTCGATGCGCCTGGTGTAGCGCTCGATGGTGTCGACCTCGGCCTGGAGCGCGTTCTCCAGCATCTCGCGCGCGTCGCGCGGGATGGGGATCGGCGCGACGGCCACGGCCGGGGTGCCGCCCAGCGCCACCACCTTGTCGGCCAGGAACGCCGCGTGCCCCAGCTCGTCGGGGATCTCGGCCTCGAAGAAGGCGCGCAGGTCGCGGCGCCACGGGCCGCTCACCAGCGCGGCGTAGGTGCGGTACATGATCACCGCCTGGTACTCGGCCGAGAGATCCGTGTTCAGTCCCTCGATCAGCTCGCTTACGTCCGCCATCCCATCCCCCTCCCATGCGAATCCCCGTCACGCGGCCCGCACCCGCGGCGCCGCATCAACATCCATCTACAGAACCCGCGATTCCGCCGTCCGCTCGACGCCTGCCGCGCCGGCGGTCACTCGTCAGCCGACAGGTCGATCTCGCGGCCTTCCTGGGCGCTCAGGTACGCGGCCTCCATGATGCGCATCAGCCGCACGTGCTCGGCGGGCGCCTCGATCCGCTTTTCGCCGCGCACGGCCTGCACGAAGTACTCGAGCTGGTTGCGGTAGCTGGCGGTGTACAGGTTCTCGCTCCCCGCCGGCAGCGCGGGCGCCACGTCCACCATCCCGCTGTCCATCTGCCGGAACACCTGGAGCGGCGCCAGCGAGCCGGAGCCGCTCGTCCCCAGCACGTGCAGGAACTGGCGGTCGCGCTTGGAGATCAGCGCCCACGTCACTTCCAGGTTCACCACGCGGTCGCCTTCCAGACGCAACAGCAGGGCCGCCGCATCCTCCACCTCGGCGTCGCCGGCGCGGTGGGTGTGGGCCGAAACGCGCAGCGGCTTGGGGTAGCCGAGCGTCCACAGCGCCAGGTCGAGCATCTGCAGCCCCAGGTCCATCAGCGCGCCGCCGCCGGCCGAGCGCTTCAGGCGCCACGAGCGCAGCCGGCCGCTGGGGCGGGTGCGGTTCAGCCACCCCGTCTTCAGGTAGAAGGTGTCGCCCAGCTCGCCGCTGGCCACGAACGAGCGCAGCGCCTGCGCGTCCGGCCGGAAGCGCTGGTTCATCCCCACCATCAGCCGGTCGGCGGCCCCCTCCTCCTTCAACAGGCTGCTCACGGACGCGGCGGAGAGGGCGAGCGGCTTCTCGCACAGCACGTGCTTGCCGGCGCGCAGCGCGTCGCGGACGTTCTCCTCGTGGCGCTGGCTGGGGGTGGAGACGACCACGCCCTGGATGGTGGGATCGTCCCAGATGCGCTCCGCCTCGACCGCGCGGGTGCCGTAGCGGTCGGCGATGGTGCGCGCGGTGTGGGCGTCGCGGTCGCTCACCGCGGCGATCTCCACGCCGCGCATCCGGCTGAGCATGGGCAGGTGCACCACCTGCGCGATGGCGCCCGCGCCGATCACGGCTACGCGGGTGGGGGGTCGATGAACGGTCACGGATTCCTCAGATGCGCGGCGAAGGAGAGGGTTCGCATCTACCGCCTGTCGTCAGGCAGTCTCGCACCCCGGATCGAAAGCCGAGGCAACAACGGCACCACCTTCATCCGTCGATTGAAACGGGTCGGCTGCAACTGCGGGACGTCCGCCTTCGCACGACGGCGTTCTACCGTCTTCCCCACCGTCGACCCTACGGCGGAGCGGCCGCGCCCGTTTCGATGGGCGTCAATACGTGCGTTCCAGCCGGGTGCCGGGATAGTACGTCTCCAGGATGGTGCGGTAGTCCTGCCCCGCCCTGGCGCGGCCCAGCGCGCCCACCTGGCACATGCCGATGCCGTGGCCCCAGCCGCCGCCCTCGGCGACGATCGAGGCGACGTCGCCGCCGGAGCGCTCGAGGCGCACGTCGAACTTGCTGCTGTTGAGGATGCCGCCGCGGGTGGGGGTCAGGATCCAGCGCACCCGGTCGCGCCCCACGGTGAACGTCCCCGCGTCGGTGTCGATGCGCATCGCGCGCACGCGGCCCGAGGCGGTGCGCGAAAGCACGTCCATGTCCTCGATCACGCGGATGCGGCGGCCGCGCAGCGAATCGGCCAGCGTGCGGTTGAGCACGGACACCATCTGCTCGTGGCTCCAGCGCTCGGTCCAGGTGAAGCGGCTGCTGGAGCGGTCCCACGCGGCGCCGGTGCGCGGGTCCACGTCCTGGACCGACACGAGGTAGGGGACGGCGTTCACGTTCCACACCTCGTCGATCGCCGCCGTCCGCCCCGCGCAGGTGGAGTGGTAGTAGGCGTCGATCGGCCGCCCGCCCCAGGTCAGCACCTCGCCCGCGGTCTCGCGGACGGCGCGGGAGATGATCTCGCGCTCGGCCACGGCGCCGCCGTACACCTGGTCGGCCGTGGTGGCGTAGACGTCGAAGCCGAGCCCCGAGCGCCGGCCCAGGTTCTTCGCCGCGTAGGTGCGCGCGGCCACCGCCTGCGCCTTCATCGCCTCGTACGCGGTGGGGTCCACGGTGCCGATCTCGCGCGGCACCACGCCCAGGAGGTAGCTCTCCATGTCCAGGCGGTTGACCAGGGTGAGCCCCCGCCGCCCCGCGTTCTGCACCAGGATCGCGCCGCGGTAGGGCACGCCGCGCACCTCCACC
>DASQLJ010000656.1:0-3285 GCA_035630095.1 Longimicrobium sp. | reverse complement strand
CGTGCCCGCCTACATCGTCTGCGAGGAGCTGGGGGTGCCGCTCGACTACGTGCGCGTGGTCGCCTCGGACACCGACCTGACGCCGGTGGACCTGGGCGCCTACTCGTCGCGCGTGACCTTCATGATGGGGAACGCCTGCATCGACGCGGCGCGGAAGATCCGCAAGCTCGTGCAGGAGGCGGTGGCGGAGGCGTGGGGGGTCAAGCCCGGCCGCGTGCTCCTGGCCGGCGGCCGCGCCATGGACGGGCAGGACACCGGCCGGGGGATGGCGATCCGCGAGGCGTTCAACCTGGCCGAGGCGAAGTTCGGAACGCTGGGCGCCGTGGGCTCGTACAACACCCCCAAGGACGTGCACGGCGACTACCGCGGCGGCACCATCGGCGCCAGCCCCGCCTACTCGTTCACCGCCCACGCCGCCGAGGTGGAGGTGGACGCGGAGACCGGGTTCGTGGAGGTGAAGACGATCTGGGTGGCGCACGACTGCGGCCGCGCGCTGAACCCCACCATCGTGGAGGGGCAGATGGAGGGCTCGGCGTACATGGGCTTCGGCGAGGCGCTGATGGAGCAGCACATCCTGAAGGACGCCGACCACGGCCGCGCCGGCCTGCACAACGCGCCCTCGCTCCTCGACTACCGCATCCCCACGTCGCTCGACACCCCCGAGCTGCGCTCGCTGATCGTGGAGTCGATCGACCCCGAGGGCCCGTACGGCGCCAAGGAGGCCGGCGAGGGCCCGCTGCACCCGTCCATCCCCGCGATCGCCAACGCGATCTACGACGCCGTGGGCGTGCGCATGGACTCGCTTCCCTTCTCGCCGCCGCGCGTGTGGCGCGCGCTGCAGGAGAAGGCCGCAGCCGCGCAGGAGCCCGAGCGCTACGCCGCGGACTGATTCCGCCTGGAATGCGCCGTGTT
Organism: Longimicrobium sp.; assembly: GCA_035630095.1. Lineage (GTDB taxonomy): Bacteria > Gemmatimonadota > Gemmatimonadetes > Longimicrobiales > Longimicrobiaceae > Longimicrobium. The sequence continues at coordinate 2,373 of DASQLJ010000656.1, read as the reverse complement.
GCGGAGCCGTTTCGGCCGAAAGCGGCCAGCTCGGGACCTCGCGCATCCGAACCCCGACCCATTAGCTTTCCAGGGTACGTGACGCTCTGGACAGCGGGAGGTGGAGAGGATGACGAAGATTCAGGGGTACGCCGCGTGGCGGTTCCTGGTGCGCTTCAAGAAGGGCCAGTGGCGCCATGAGCCCGGCGAGATCGCGGTGCTCGACCTGGGCCGAAAAGCCACGGTCGACGACCTGGACATTGTCAAAGGGCAGACGGAGATCGTCGACCACTGCCTGGTGGTGCACGCACCGAACGGAGGGTGGAACGCGCGGGGGAGAGGATCTATCCTCTTTTCACTCCGTGAGTACGAGGACAGCCACGACGGCGCAGGCGTCGTGCTTACATCGACGGTGGGATATCCGGTGAACGCACCGCACCGCACGGCGATCTGCGCGGACGTGGCGTGGTATACCGGGCCGCTCGATGATCCCTCGGATACCTCACCTCCAGCCTTTGCCGCGGAGGTCCGCGATTTCGCCAACTACGGCAACGAAGCGGAAGAATTTCTCGCGATCAAGCTCGGCGACTACTTCGCCGCCGGCACGCAGGTGGTGTGGGATGTCGATGTGCTGCGCGAGGAGTTGATCCGCGTCTACCGCGCGACGGATCCCGAGAACCCGGCCGTCTACCGGCGCGGCGAGGTGGCCGAGGCGGAGCCGGCGGTGCCCGGCTGGCGCTTCCCCGTGGACGAGATCTGGGACTGACGGACGGTTTCTCACGCGGACACACCGATCCTCCACTGTCCGACCGCTGACAAACGCCTATCCACCCGCCTCTTCGGCTCACGTCCGCAGCCGATCACGTACCTTCGACAATCCTCTTCATGCGATTCATCCTGCTCGCCTTGGCGGCGACGCTCGTGGGCTCGAATGCGGCGGGGCAGCACTGCTGGCCGTCGTCCATCGCGCTGGTGGTGAGTGACGCGCGCGGCGCGGTGCTGGACCTGGAGCGGCTCGACAGCATCGCGTATTCGCCGGAGCCGGGCGACGACGCCGATTTCGCCGTCGGCACGCGGCGCATCGACGTCACCGGGAGGAGCTGGTTCGAGGGGAGCACGCCCGCGCTGCTGTGGCAGGGGCGCGGCGACTGCCGGGTGGACGTGCGCGAGGTGGTGCTGAGGCGCGGGGAGGAGGTGATGCGGCTGTGGATGGACCTGCACATCGCCACCCAGCGCCGCCCCGGTCCCTCGGCCTACCTGCTCAGGCCGCCGCCGTTCGCCGCCGGCACCTGGCGGCTGGACGTGTGCGAGCTGCCCTTCGGAAAGACGGGTGGCCGCGCCGAGATCCCGCCGCGCTGGGTGCGCGTGTCCGCGTCGGGCGATCCGGGGACGCCGTGGCAGGCGCCGCAGGGGTGCGGGGCGAACGTGCCGCGGTGATCCGCCTTCCGCTCTTCCCGCTGCCGGTGGTGCTGTTCCCCGGCGCGCCGATGCCGCTGCACATCTTCGAGCCGCGCTACCGCCAGATGGTGGCGCGGTGCGTGGAGGGCGACGGCCGCTTCGGGCTCATCTACCACGACCCCGACCGCCACGGGCCGTTCACCAGCGAGCCCGGGCGGGTAGGTACGGTGGCCGAGATCCTCAAGTACCAGCCGCTCCCCGACGGCCGCTCGCTGATCTTCTGCCGTGGCATCGAGCGCTTCGTCATCGAGGACGGGATCGAGTCCGACACGCCGTACTACGAGGCCGTCGTCTCGCCGTACGAGGACGAGCCCGACGACTCGGTCGACCTGGGTGAGCGCCGGCGTGAATCCGTCGCGCTGTTCTTTCGCGTGCTGCGCGAGGCGGTGGGGCACGACGAGGAGCTGCCGGTGGTGGATCCCGGCCGCGAGGTGGGTTTCCGCATCGCGCAGGCGATCCGCATCGACCCCGAGTGGCAGCACAAGCTGCTGCAGACCGATACCGAGGCGGGGCGCCTGGACCTGCTGGATGGCCTGCTGCGCACGGTGCTCGATGCGCATGCGCGAGGCGAGTGGAAGCCGGAGGAGGACGAGGGGGAAGAGGAGGACGAGAAGGAGTAGCGGGGAACAGGGTGGAGGCGCGCGCCGTCGCCGCGGGGCCCTCTCCCTGGCTCGTTCCTCGCCCGTCCCTCCCCCGTAACTGCACGGGGGAGGGACGGGGGCTCGCTTCGCTCGCGGCTACTTCGGCGTAGGGTGAGCGTGGTGGCGGGTCGATTGAAATTGATGGATGAAAAAAGGCTCTTCGTCGATTTGGTTGCAACCTGAACGCCCGGACGTTCGGCGCGGGGTCCGACGACTGCGGCAGCGCCAAGCTCGTCGACGAGTGGCTGCAGGCTCGGAATGCGCTGAGTATCGAAATTTTTTGCAGGACACCCAC
>DASQLJ010000655.1:0-3553 GCA_035630095.1 Longimicrobium sp. | reverse complement strand
TGCCGCCAGCACCGATTCCCGCCCGGCGCTCTCCAGCTGCCGGAGCACCTTGGCCACCGTGATCCCCGTCCCGGCGACCATCGCCTCCCCCGTCTCCGCGTCGCGTACGATCATCCCGCCTTCCATGCGCGCCTCCCGGCCCGAAGTTGACCCGAAGATCTCCCGACGGGCAACGATAATGACTCTCCCCGGCGCTGTCAGGCCCCCGACGAAAAGAGGCCAGCGGGAGCACGGCGCCCCGTACCGACGCGCCACGCCGGGCGCAATTCGGCCAGTCCTGGCGCGCGAAATGGTGCAGTGTTGACGGGGAGAAGAGGAGTGGAGCGGGCGGATCGGCGGGGCGGAACGCGCCGCGCCCGCCGGAGGAGGTCCGGCGGGCGCGGTCGAATCAGAGCGGGATGTTGCCGTGCTTGCGGGGCGGGTTGGAGTCGCGCTTGTTGCGCAGCATCCCCAGCGCGCTGATCACCCGCGCGCGCGTCTCGCGCGGGTCGATCACGTCGTCCACGTAGCCGCGCGCCGCCGCCTCGTACGGGTTGGCGAAGCGGTCCTCGTACTCGCGCTGCCTGGCCGCCGCCGTGGCCGCCGGGTCCTCGGCCGAGCCGATCTCGCGCCGGTAGAGGATCTCCACCGCGCCCTTGGCCCCCATCACGGCGATCTCCGCGCTGGGCCAGGCGTAGTTGACGTCGCCGCGGATGTGCTTGGAGCTCATCACGTCGTACGCGCCGCCGTACGCCTTGCGGGTGATGATGGTCACCTTGGGCACCGTGGCCTCGCAGAAGGCGTAGAGGAGCTTGGCGCCGTGGCGGATGATCCCCCCGTGCTCCTGCGCCACCCCGGGAAGGAAGCCGGGGACGTCCTCGAAAGTCAGCAGCGGGACGTTGAAGGCGTCGCAGAAGCGGACGAAGCGGGCCGCCTTGACGCTGGCGTCGATGTCCAGCACCCCCGCCAGCACCGCCGGCTGGTTGGCCACGATCCCCACCGAGTACCCGCCCACGTGGGCGAAGCCGCAGAGGATGTTCCCCGCGTAGTCGGCGTGCACCTCGTAGAACTCGCCGTCGTCCACCACGCGCCGGATGACGTCGTGCATGTCGTACGGCTTGTTGGGGTTGTCGGGGACGATGTCCAGCAGCTCGTCGTCGGCGCGGCCGGCGGGGTCGTCGGTGGGCTTGAAGGGCGGGTCCTCGGCGTTGTTCTGCGGGACGAACTCCATCAGCCGGCGGATGGAGTGCAGGCACTCCACCTCGGACTTCATGGCGAAGTGGGCGATGCCGGACTTGGACGCGTGCGTGGCGGCGCCGCCCAGCTCCTCCATCGTCACGTCCTCGTGCGTCACCGTCTTCACCACGTTGGGGCCGGTGACGAACATGTAGCTCGACCCCTGCACCATGTAGATGAAGTCGGTGATGGCCGGGCTGTAGACGGCGCCGCCGGCGCAGGGGCCCAGGATGGCGCTGATCTGCGGGATCACGCCGGACGCCAGCGTGTTGCGCAGGAAGATGTCGGCGTAGCCGCCCAGCGACGCCACCCCTTCCTGGATGCGCGCGCCGCCGGAGTCGTTCAGCCCGATGACCGGCGCGCCGTTCTTGAGCGCCAGGTCCATGATCTTGACGATCTTCTCCGCGTGCGCCTCGCTCAGGCTCCCGCCGAAGACGGTGAAGTCCTGCGAGAAGACGTAGACCAGCCGGCCGTGGATGGTGCCGTAGCCGGTGACCACGCCGTCGCCCAGGTACTTCTCGTTCTCCAGCCCGAAGGCGGTGGCGCGGTGCACCACGAAGCGGTCCAGCTCCACGAACGAGCCCTCGTCCAGGAGCACGTCCAGCCGCTCGCGGGCGGTCAGCTTCCCGCGCTCGTGCTGCTGCTTGATCCGCTTCTCCCCGCCCCCCTGCTCCGCCTGCCGGCGAAGCTCCTCCAGCCGCTCCAGCTTCTCCCGCATCGACATCGGCGCGTGTTCCGTCGTTCGCGTGTCAGGTTGCCGCCTCGGAAAGGGCGCCAATCTACCACACCGACGCCGGGACCGCACGGGTGTGCGCGACAGACGGCGAGCGGAGCCGGCCACCGCCGGCTCCGCTCGCCGTACAACACCGTTCGTGCTTGCGTTGTTCGGCCACCGCAGAACGAGGCGCGCGATCAGGAGGAGTGCTCGCCAAGCTTGCGGATCACCTAGGATCACAGGGTTGCTTGTTGTAGGTCGCCCCCTGGTAGCTCCCGTTGCTGTCGAACGCGACCGCAGTCGCGGACAGGTAGCCGTAGCCGTAGCTGTTGGGAACGTATTGGCAAGGATACCAGGCCTTGCTGGTTCCGCCGTAGTCGTAGTACTCGGTTGCGTTGCCCGTCCAAGTGAAGTTGTACCCGGTGCCGCTCCCACCGGACACGTGCGCGGTGCAGTCGAAGCGCTGCATGCTGTACAGGTTTCCGGTATCGGAGCAGCTCACGGTGACGTTGAGCGTGCCCGCGGGCAGGGGCGTGGTGCTCGCCGCGACGATCCCATCGATGTGGCGGTCGCGGATTCCCTGCCCTGGCGAAGCCTGGAGCAACGGCGCGGCGCGTTCGGACTTTGGCTGCTCTGGCGCGGCCGCCATCGGTTCATCGCTGCAGCCGGCCGCGACGGCTCCGGCTGCGAAGATCACCAACACGCTACCGAGGATGGATGCCTTCATGCTGCCTCCTTCTCTACGGGATGAAGCAAAGAGAGCGATGAAAGAATAGTAGATATTACGTCTGGAAACACAAGTGCCTCGTTCCTGAGGGTCGTTACAAGCGAACGGGGGCCGACGGCGCGCTGCCGACGGCCCCGCATCGCGAGCCACGTCTTCGGAAGATTGCGGGGCGTCAGGGCCGCGTCCCGCTCCGCGGCTGCGACATCGGGGGCGGAGTCGCGTCCCGGTTCGGGCGGGAGCGGGTGGCGAGCTGGAAGGAGATCGGCAGGGTGACACGCGTGGGGACCGCGCGGCCGTTCGATCAGCAGTAGCTCATCGAGACGCCTCCGCTGGCGGTGTTCCCGTTGCTATCCGTAACCGTAGTGTATTGTACGAGGGAGCCGCGGCCAGTGTAGGAGTCGTAGTAGCAGTAGGCGGTGGCACGACTCGTCCCGCCCTGATCGTAGTACTCGCCCCCCCGACCCCAAACGAAACTATACCCGGTGCCGCTGCCGCCCGAAGCCTGTGCGACGCAATCATAAACGCCGGAACCCGGAACGCAGCTCACAGTGACGGTGAGCGGCCCCGTCGTCGGCGGCTGATTACCCGAGATCAGCGAGTTCAGCAGGCGGTTGGGCGAGCCGGTGCCGATGCCGGTGAGCTTGTTGGTGAATGCCGCGTTGATGATCGCGGAGCTCACCATCGCCGGAGTGGCGGTGGTGTTGTTCTGCAGGTAGAGCGCGGCCACGCCGGCCACGTGCGGCGACGCCATGGACGTGCCGTCGATGGTGTTGATCGCCGTGCTGCTGGTGTACCAGGCCGAGGTGATCCCCGCGCCCGGGGCGAACAGATCCAGGCAGGAGCCGATGTTGGAGAAGTCTGCCCGAGCGTCCGTCGAGGTGGTCGCGCCCACCGTG
>DASQLJ010000654.1:0-4207 GCA_035630095.1 Longimicrobium sp. | reverse complement strand
CTGACGCACCTGTTCGGGAGCCGTCCGCATGAGCGAAGACCTCGCCGTCTACACCGCCGCCGAGCGCGCCGCGGTCGAAGGGCGTGCGACGGTGCTGGCGACCATCGTGCGCTGTCGGGGCAGCACCCCGCGCGGCTGTGGCAGCAAGATGCTGGTCGATCCCGACCGCGGCCTCACCGGCACGGTGGGCGGCGGCTGCGGCGAGGCCGAGGTGATCGAGACGGCGCGCGAGGTGCTCGCCGGCGGCGAGCCGCGCCTGGTGCGCGTGGACCTGACCGAGGACCTGTTCTCGTGGAGCCCCGCCGTGTGCGGCGGCACCTTCGACGTTTTCCTGGAGCGGGTCGCCCCCGCCGAGATCACGCCGCGCGCGGGATGACCCCGCCCGCGGACCCGCGTGGCGCCACCGTCCCGGCGCCGACGACCGTTTCGATCGACCCTCTGGTTCCCAGGGCTCACCCCTTCCACCACCCAGAAGGACAACGCATGACCGCAGTCCAATCCCCGCTGCGTGCGGACCAGATCTCCATGGTTCGCGACGAGCTGCTGCGCTCGCTGAACAAGCTCGAGCGCAGCCTCAAGATCAGCGGCGAAAGCGCGCGCCCGCGCGACCTGGAGCAGGACACCGTGGGCCGCCTGTCGCGGATCGACGCGTTGCAGAACGCGGGGCTCACCGCCAACCTGCAGGAGCGCGAGCGCGTCCAGCTCGGCCACGTGGTCGAGGCGCTGCGCCGCATCGAGGACGGCACCTACGGCGCCTGCAACGGCTGCGGCGTCACCATCCCCATCGAGCGGCTGATGGTGTTCCCCGAGACGCTCGCCTGCGGCAAGTGCGCCCGCGGCAGCTGACCTGATCCACCCCGCCGGCGCATCCGCGCCCGGCACCCCCGACCGAACCGCCGCAATCGCCAAAGGGCGCGGCGCTCTCCCGCTGGAGAGCGCCGCGCCCCGTCGTTGCGCCCATCGACCACGTCGTCACGGATCCGGGTAAAGACGTGTTTCACGCAGAGTCAGCAGAGTGAGCAGAAACAACCGCAGTTCTCTGCTAACTCTGCTGACTCTGCGTGAACCATCGCCGTTGTTTTTCTTCCCCACCGGAGAAACGTCAGAAGCGCGGGCGGCGCGGCGTTGTACAGGTGAGATCGTCCAAGGCGGCGTGCGCGCCGCCCGCGTCCACCGGGTCCCGGAAGCACGTGGATGGAGGCTGACAGGTGAGAGCGGGAACCATCGAAACGTGATCCGGTGCCGCGCGCGGAGCCGACGGGCTTCCGGCGCGCGATGCGGAGCCAGAGCGGTGGGGGATTCACCGCGGATCGTCGCCCGGCAAGGGCGACCGACCCGGGCCGCAACACCCGGCGAAGCGGAGGCAGGCGCACCACGAGCCTCGCTCCGCGCCAAACGCCGGCGGCCCGCCCCGGCCGCGGGGACAGGAAGATCGGCAGGACCGCACGGGCGGCCCTCGCGCGGGACGTATGAGCATGGGGAAACGAGGGCGGGGCGCACCGGATTCCGGTGCGCCCCGTCGTTTCGTCATCCCCCGAACGGCGTGGTTCAGTCCGTCGCGTCGCCGGCGCGGAGGATCGCGAGCCACGCGGGCGGCTGCGTGCCGGCCTGGCGGTGCATCCGCTCCACCACCTCCAGCAGCGCCTGCGCGCCGCGCTCGCGGCCGGCCTCGGGGAGCCCCTCCAGCAGCATCCCCACCGCCGCGCGGATGTGCTCCTCCGACGCGCCGCCCTCCGCGCCGTGGGCGATGAACCAGATCGTGAGCCGGCGCAGCGTGGCCGTGTACGGGCGGCGGCCGTCCAGGAAGTGCTTGAGCCCCACCGGGCTCATCCCCACGGCACGCGCGACGGCGCGCAGCGAGGTGGCCTCGGTGGCGAGCCGGGCCGCCTCGCGGATCGCCTCCACGCGCACGCCGCGATCAGGTGAAGGCATGCGCCCTCACCCGCGGAAGACGGCGCCGGGGCCGTCTAAACTGTATAACTCTGATCGGATTACACTTGATAGACTACGCCGGGCCGTCCATTGGCACAAGAGGGCCCAGCGCACGAGGCGAGGGCGCACCCCGAATCCCTTGACTGGTCGATGAAAAGCCGGGCGGACGGCGGTTCAGCGGAGGCATGGCATCGAGCGTCGACCCAGCGGCGCGTCCCGCGCGAGGCGGCCGCAACCGGGCGGGCCGGGGCGATGCGACCGCGCCGGAACGAGCGGTGTATCACCTCCCCTGGAACGCGGCTCCGGCCGTTTGCCCGGCCAGGGCCGACGCTCTAGATTGCCGCGCGCTCACACCCGGCTCACCGAACAGGAACGTACGCTGTGGATAGATCGGCACTTACGCACCCCGACACCTTCGTTCGCCGGCACATCGGGCCCAACGGCGCCGAGGTGGCCGAGATGCTGGAGACGCTCGGCCTGGGCTCGCTCGACGAGCTGATCGACGCCACCGTCCCGGCCGCCATCCGGCTGCGCCGCCCGCTGCTGCTGGGCCCCGAGCGCAGCGAGTACGAGCTCCTCTCCGAGCTGCGCAAGCTGGCCGGGAAGAACAAGGTGTTCCGCTCGTTCATCGGGATGGGCTACCACGACACCATCGTGCCCCCGGTGATCCAGCGGAACGTGCTGGAGAACCCGGGCTGGTACACGCAGTACACGCCCTACCAGGCCGAGATCGCGCAGGGCCGGCTGGAGGCGCTGCTGAACTTCCAGACGGCGGTGGTGGACCTCACCGGGCTCCCCATCGCCAACGCCTCGCTGCTGGACGAGGGCACCGCCGCCGCCGAGGCGATGGCGCTGGCCTACCTCGTGGCCGGCTCCGACGCGCGCGGCACCTTCCTGGTCTCGCGCGACTGCCATCCCCAGACGATCGACGTCGTTCGCACGCGCGCCGCCGCCCGCGGAATCGCGGTGGAAGTCGGCGACGCGGCCGAGGCCGACTTCGCCAGCGTCTTCGGCATCCTGCTGCAGTACCCGGCCACCGACGGCGCGCTGGTGGACCACTCGGGGCTCGCGGCGCGGGCGCGCGGGGCCGGCGCCATCGTCACCGTGGCGGCCGACCTGCTGTCGCTGGCGGTGCTCACCCCCCCCGGCGAATGGGGCGCCGACATCGTGGTGGGCAACTCGCAGCGCTTCGGCGTGCCGCTGGGCTTCGGCGGGCCGCACGCGGCGTTCTTCGCCTGCCGCGAGGAGTACAAGCGCCAGATCCCCGGCCGCATCATCGGCGTCTCCACCGACGCGCAGGGGAACCCCGCGCTGCGCATGGCGCTGCAGACGCGCGAGCAGCACATCCGCCGCGAGAAGGCGACCAGCAACATCTGCACGGCGCAGGTGCTGCTGGCGGTGATGGCGGGGATGTACGCGGTGTACCACGGCCCGCACGGCCTGCGCGAGATCGCCCGGCGCGTGCACCTCTTCGCGCGGATGCTGGCCGAGGGCGCGCGGCGCCTGGGCTACACGGTGGAGCACGAGGCGTTCTTCGACACCGTGCGCATCGACGTGGGCACGCGGATGGTGTCGGTGATGGCCGCCGCCCGCGAGCGCGGCTACAACCTGCGCGCGATGGACGAGCGCTCGGTGTGCGTGGCGCTGGACGAGACGGTGGGGGTCGAGGACCTGGACGCGGTGCTGGTGTCGCTCAACCGCGGCTCGCCGCTCCCCTTCGAGGTCACGGCGCTGGCCGACGAGGTGAACAGCGAGGTGCCGGCGGCGTTCGCGCGCACCAGCGACTACCTCGCGCACCCGGTGTTCAACACCCACCGCAGCGAGACGGCGATGCTGCGCTACATCCGGCGGCTGGAGGGGCGCGACCTGTCGCTGACCCACTCCATGATCCCGCTGGGGTCGTGCACCATGAAGCTGAACGCCACGGCGGAGATGTTCCCCGTGAGCTGGCCCGAGTTCAACCGCATCCACCCCTTCGCCCCGCTGGAGCAGACCCGCGGCTACCAGGAGCTCTTCCGCCAGCTCGAGCACGACCTGGCCGAGATCACCGGCTTCGCGGCGGTGTCGCTGCAGCCCAACGCGGGCTCGCAGGGCGAGTACGCCGGGCTGCTGTGCATCCGCGACTACCACCAGAGCCGCGGCGAGGGCCACCGCGACGTCTGCCTGATCCCGCAGTCGGCGCACGGGACGAATCCGGCGAGCGCGGTCATGGCCGGCATGCGCGTCGTCGTCGTGCGCGCGGACGAGGACGGCAACATCGACATGGCGGACCTCG
>DASQLJ010000653.1:0-12125 GCA_035630095.1 Longimicrobium sp. | reverse complement strand
CCCGCCCGGCGATGACGCACGTGACCCCGGTGGTCACGCGCATCACCGCGTGGCTCAGCGCCAACGAGGAGGAGAACGCGCGGATCGCCCAGGCGAACGCGCCGCTGGCCGGCGACGGGACCTTCACCAACGAGTTCATCCTCTGCCGCGAGCGGGGCGACTTCCCGCTGCTGCGCCCGGACGAGATCGACTTCATGGACGTGGCGCCCGACCAGCTGGTGTCGGTGGCCGCGGCGCTGATCCCGTTCCTGGAGCACGACGACGCCAACCGCGCGCTGATGGGCTCGAACATGCAGCGCCAGGCGGTGCCGCTCCTCTTCCCCGACGCCCCGCTGGTGGGCACCGGGCTGGAGCAGGTGATCGCCGTGGACTCGGGCGCCGTGGTGGTGGCGCGCCGGGCCGGCGTGATCAAGGAGGTCACCGCCGACTTCATCGTGGTGGACGCCGGGATGGACAGCGCCAGCACCAGCGAGGAGCCGCTGCGCCGGCTGGCCCAGTTCGACCGCTACCGCATGAAGAAGTACTGGCGCACCAACCAGGACACCGCGCTCAACCAGCGCCCCCTGGTGATGGTGGGCCAGCAGGTGAAGAAGGGCGAGGTGCTGGCCGATGGCGCGAGCACCGACGGCGGCGAGCTGGCCCTGGGCCGGAACCTGCTGGTGGCGTTCATGCCCTGGTACGGCAACAACTTCGAGGACGCCATCATCCTCTCCGAGCGCCTGGTGCGCGACGACGTCTACACGTCGATCCACATCCAGGAGCTGGAGCTGCAGGTGCGCGACACCAAGCGCGGGATGGAGGAGATCACGCGCGAGATCCCGAACGTGGCCGAGGAGTCGCTGGTCGACCTCGACGAGCGCGGGGTGGTGCGCATCGGCGCGCGGGTGAAGGCGGGCGACATCCTGGTGGGCAAGATCACGCCCAAGGGCGAGACCGAGCTCTCTCCCGAAGAGAAGCTGCTGACGGCGATCTTCGGCGAGAAGGCCAAGGACGTGAAGGATTCGTCGCTGAAGGTGCCGCCGGGTGTCGAGGGGACCGTGATCGACGTGAAGATCTTCTCGCGCCGCATCGACGACCCGATCCTGGAGAAGGAGCGCGGCCAGAAGATCGGCGAGCTGCGCACCTTCGAGCGCAACGAGATCGTGCGCATCGGCGAGGCGCGCGACGAGGAGGTCAAGGAGCTGATCCGCGGCCGCGAGGTGGCACTCTTCCTCAAGAAGGGGACGGTGGAGCCGTTCTTCAACGAGGGGACGCAGCTCACCGACGAGGTGGTGGAGGCGCTGGACCTGGGCGACGTGGACCTGACCACGCTGAAGGTGACCGACCGCCCGACCAACGAGCAGCTCCGCCGGCTGATCGACGAGAGCAAGCGCCGCATCGAGCGGGTGCGCCAGAAGACCGAGAACCAGATCGACAAGGTCTTCCAGCCCGACGAGCTGCCCCCGGGCGTCGTCCAGCTGGTGAAGGTGTACCTGGCCGAGAAGCGCAAGATCTCGGTGGGCGACAAGATGGCCGGGCGCCACGGGAACAAGGGCATCATCGCCCGCATCGTTCCCGAGGAGGACATGCCCTTCATGCCCGACGGCACGCCGGTGGACGTGTGCCTGAACCCGCTGGGCGTGCCCAGCCGCATGAACGTGGGGCAGATCCTGGAGACCCACCTGGGGTGGGCCTCGCGGGTGCTGGGCTTCGAGAGCAAGACGCCCGTGTTCCAGGGCGCCAGCGAGGACGAGATCGGCGTGCTGATCCGCCTGGCCGGGGTGACCTGGGCCGCGAAGGCGCTGGGCGTGTCGGCCGTGCCGCCGCACTTCGACGTGGACGACGCGCAGGCGATCAGCCACGCGGCGCACGCGCTGGAAGAGGCGGGCGAGCCCGAGCCGCGCCCCGAGCTGGGGATCGGCCGGCCGGTGGACCGCCTGCTGAGGGACGGCGTGCCGCAGGACGTGCGCGACAAGCTGGCCCCGCTGGCCGACTACCTGGTGGCGGCGGCGCGCGAGCTGGCCGAGCGCAAGGAGGGCGACTTCGCCACCCTGTTCCCGGCGGCCGCGGCGCTGGCCGCGGGCACCGGCGGCGACAACCCGGTGAACGCCGCGCTCGAGGAGCACATGCTGGCGGCCGGGCTCACCCCCGGCGGCAAGGTGTGGATGCGCGACGGGCGGAGCGGCAACCAGTTCGAGAGCCCGGTCACCATCGGGGCGATCTACATGCTGAAGCTCAGCCACCTGGTGGACGACAAGATCCACGCGCGCAGCATCGGGCCGTACTCGCTGGTCACGCAGCAGCCGCTGGCCGGCAAGGCGCAGTTCGGCGGCCAGCGTTTCGGCGAGATGGAGGTGTGGGCGCTGGAGGCGTACGGCGCCGCGCACACGCTGCAGGAGATCCTGACCGTGAAGAGCGACGACGTGAACGGCCGCTCGCGCGTGTACGAGGCGATCGTGAAGGGCGAGAACCTTCCGGAGCCGGGGCTTCCCGAGAGCTTCAACGTGCTGGTGAAGGAGCTCCAGGCGCTGGGGATCAGCGTCACGCTCGGGAGCTAGGAAGCGAGTCCCCAGTGCCCAGTGCCCGGTGCCCAGGAACGACCGGGCACCGGGGGCTGGGAACCGGGCACTGTTCGCCCTTGACGTCTTTGCTACGATAGACCGACCTGGCGTACAACCGCCGGCGGAACACCCGATTCAGCAAGGGGACCGATGATCGACTTTCCCCGCGTCCGCGAGACCCGGTCACAGGACTTCAACTACATCCAGGTGAAGCTGGCCTCCCCCGAGGAGATCCGCGCCTGGAGCTTCGGCGAGGTCACCAAGCCGGAGACCATCAACTACCGCTCGTTCAAGCCCGAGCGCGACGGGCTGTTCTGCGAGCGCATCTTCGGCCCGGTCAAGGACTGGGAGTGCCACTGCGGCAAGTTCAAGCGCATCCGCTTCCGCGGGCACGTCTGCGACAAGTGCGGCGTGGAGGTGACGCTCAGCAAGGTGCGGCGCGAGCGCATGGGCCACATCGAGCTGGCCGTGCCGGTGGCGCACATCTGGATGTTCAAGACGCTTCCCTCGCAGATGGGCTACCTGCTGGGGATGACGCTGCGCGACCTGGAGAAGGTCATCTACTACGCCTCGTACGTGGTGACCTCGGTGGGCAGCCAGGACGTGAAGCACAGCCAGGTGCTGGACGAGGACGACTTCCTGGCCCTGCGCGAGAAGGCGCGCGAGGAGAACGACACCGAGTTCAAGGCCGACATCGGCGCCGACGCGGTGCGCAACCTCCTGGGCCAGATCGACGTGGACGGGCTGGCCGAGTCGCTGCGCGCGCAGGTGGCGGGCGAGACCAGCCAGCACCGCAAGAAGATGGTGCTGAAGCGGCTGAAGGTGATCGACGCCATCCGCGGCTCGGGCGCCACGCCGGCCGAGCGCAACAAGCCGCAGTGGATGATCCTGGACGTGGTCCCGGTGATCCCGCCCGACCTGCGCCCGCTGGTGCCGCTGGACGGCGGCCGCTTCGCCACCAGCGACCTGAACGACCTCTACCGCCGCGTCATCAACCGCAACAACCGGTTGAAGAAGCTGATGGAGATGCGCGCGCCGGAGGTGATCCTGCGCAACGAGAAGCGCATGCTGCAGGAGGCGGTGGACGCGCTCTTCGACAACGGGCGCCGCAGCAAGGCGATCCGCGGCCGCGGCAAGCGCCCGCTGAAGTCGCTGTCGGACATGCTCAAGGGGAAGCAGGGGCGCTTCCGGCAGAACCTGCTGGGCAAGCGCGTCGACTACTCGGGGCGCTCGGTGATCGTGGTCGGTCCCGAGCTCAAGCTGCACCAGTGCGGCCTCCCCAAGGCGATGGCGGTGGAGCTGTTCAAGCCGTTCATCATCCACGAGCTCGAGAAGCGCGGCGAGGCCGAGACGGTGAAGCGCGCCAAGAAGATCGTGGAGCGCGACGACCCGCGGGTGTACGAGGTGCTCGAGGACATCATCCGCGACCACCCCGTGCTGCTGAACCGCGCGCCCACGCTGCACCGCCTGGGGATCCAGGCGTTCGAGCCGGTGCTGGTGGAGGGCAAGGCGATCCGCATCCACCCGCTGGTGTGCGCCGCCTTCAACGCCGACTTCGACGGCGACCAGATGGCCGTGCACGTGCCGCTCTCGTTCGAGGCGCAGCTCGAGGCGCGGGTGCTGATGCTGTCGAGCAACAACATCCTGCTCCCCTCCAACGGCCGGCCGATCGCCGCGCCGAGCCAGGACATCGTGATCGGCTGCTACTGGCTGACGCACGAGACCGCCGGGCACCAGGCGGCGTTCGCGGCCGACCTGGAGGAGGAGAAGAAGGGCTTCGGCGAGCGCGACCCGGCGGTGACGGTGCGCCGGTACACCGACGTGGCCGAGGTGGAGATGGCGCTGCAGCACCGGGTGATCCGGTACCAGACGCCGATCTACTACTGGACCGACCCGCGCCCCGCCGCCGAGCTCGAGGAGGGCGAGGCGCGCAAGCCGGAGTGGATCCGCACCACGCCGGGGCGGGTGATCATCAACTCGGTGGTGCCGCCCGAGATGGGCTTCTGGAACCGCACCATGGGGAAGAAGGAGCTGGGCGACGTCATCTTCGGCTCGTACCGCACCGTGGGGCTGGCCCGCACCGTGGTGTTCCTGGACGACCTCAAGGCGTTCGGGTTCCGCTACAGCACGCTGGGCGGGGTGTCGGTGGGGATCGAGGACATGGAGATCCCGGCCGAGAAGGACAGCATCCTGCGCGAGGCCGAGGACGACGTGGCGCGCTTCACCCGCGCGTACAACAACGGCGTGATCTCGAACGGCGAGCGCTACAACAAGGTGATCGACACCTGGACGCACGCCAACAACGACGTGGCCGACGCCATGGTGGACCGCCTCCGGCGCAGCCGCGGCGGGTTCAACCCCGTGTACATGATGATGAACTCGGGGGCCCGCGGCAGCCGTGACCAGATGCGGCAGCTCGCCGGGATGCGCGGCCTGATGGCCAAGCCCCAGAAGAAGCTGACCGGCGGGATCGGCGAGATCATCGAGAGCCCGATCAAGTCGAACTTCCGCGAGGGGCTCACCGTGCTGGAGTACTTCATCTCCACGCACGGCGCGCGCAAGGGCCTGGCCGACCCGGCGCTGAAGACGGCCGACGCCGGCTACCTGACCCGCCGCCTGGTGGACGTGGCGCAGGACGTCACCATCATGGAGAACGACTGCGGCACCATCCTGGGGCTCGAGGTCAGCGCCCTCAAGGAGGGCGAGGACGTGGTGGAGCCGCTCAAGGACCGCATCGTGGGGTCGGTGGCGGCCGACGACGTGTTCGACCCGATCGACAACGAGATGCTGGTGGAGGCCGGGCAGCTCATCGACGAGGAGACCG
This sequence comes from Longimicrobium sp., assembly GCA_035630095.1. Taxonomy (GTDB): domain Bacteria; phylum Gemmatimonadota; class Gemmatimonadetes; order Longimicrobiales; family Longimicrobiaceae; genus Longimicrobium. The sequence continues at coordinate 6,761 of DASQLJ010000653.1, read as the reverse complement.
CCGACGAGATCGAGGACGCCGGGATCCAGTCGGTGAAGATCCGCTCGGTGCTCACCTGCGAGAGCCGCCGCGGGCTGTGCGTGAAGTGCTACGGCCGCAACCTGGCCACCATGGGGATCGTGGACCCGGGCGAGGCGGTGGGGATCCTGGCCGCGCAGTCGATCGGCGAGCCGGGGACGCAGCTCACGCTGCGCACCTTCCACATCGGCGGCACGGCGGCGCGCATCGCCGCGACCACCACGCGCAAGAGCAAGGTGGAGGGGGTGGCGCAGTTCGAGCGCGTCACCACCGTCACCACCCCCGACGGGACGCGCATCGTGACCAGCCGCGAAGGCGAGATCATCATGCGCACCCCCGAGGGCACGGTGCGCAGCCGCCTGGCGGTGCCGTACGGCGCCACCATCGCGGTGGAGGACGGGATGCGGATCGCCATCGGCGACACGCTCTTCTCGTGGGACCCGTACTCCGAGCCGATCGTGGCCGACTTCGGCGGCACCATCAAGTTCCTCGACATCATCGACGAGGCGACGGTGCGCGAGGAGCTGGACGAGAGCACCGGCCGCCGCCAGATGGTGATCATCGAGGATCGCAGCAAGAAGCTGCACCCGATGATCGAGATCCACGACGAGAACGGCGTGAAGCTGCGCGAGTTCATCGTTCCCGTGGGCGCGCAGCTCACGGTGCGCGACAAGGAGGCGATCCAGCCCGGCGGCACGCTGGCCAAGATCGCGCGCGAGGCGTACAAGACGCGCGACATCACCGGCGGCCTTCCGCGTATCGCCGAGCTGTTCGAGGCGCGGCGGCCCAAGGACCCGGCCGTGATCACCGAGGTGGACGGCACGGTGCGCTTCGGCGACATCAAGCGCGGCAAGCGCGAGGTGATCGTGATCCCCGACCAGGGGAACGAGCGGGTGTACGAGGTCCCGGTGGGCAAGCACCTGCGCGTGCACGAGGGCGACTTCGTGCGCGCCGGCGACCGCCTCAGCGAGGGCCCGGTGAACCCGCACGACATCCTGAAGATCAAGGGTCCGGGCGCGGTTCAGCAGTACCTGCTGAACGAGGTGCAGGAGGTCTACCGCCTGCAGGGCGTGAAGATCAACGACAAGCACATCGGGGTGATCATCCGCCAGATGCTGCAGAAGGTGCGCGTGATGGACCCGGGCGACACCGAGTTCCTGGAAGGGGAGACGGTGGACCGCACGGTGTTCCTGGACACGAACCAGGCTGCCATGACGGCGGGCCAGAAGCCGGCGACCAGCGAGCCGCTGCTGCTGGGGATCACCAAGGCGTCGCTGACCACGCAGAGCTTCATCAGCGCGGCCAGCTTCCAGGAGACCACGCGGGTGCTCACCGACGCCGCGATCCGCGGCGCGCGCGACAACCTGCAGGGGCTCAAGGAGAACATCATCATCGGCCACCTGATCCCGGCGGGTACCGGCATCTACCGGTACAACGACGTGAACTTCGGGCCCGAGGGCGCCGACGCCGCGGCCGGCGCGCAGGACGACGCCGCGCCGGTGGTGGTGGTGGCGGCCGACGAGGCGGCGGTGATCACGGCCTGACGCCGGCGGTCATCGACGGACGACGGTACGGGAACGGCCCCGGGGCAGCGATGCCCCGGGGCCGTTTTGTATCATCATCATACCGGGTCCGAAACGTCGGTGCCGACGCCCGAAAAGACGGAAGAGCCGGGCGCGGGCGTGTCCCTTCGCTGCGCTCCGGGCCGGGCTTCGCGCGCCGTAGGCAACGATACCGCCGTTGCCAACGGCGCCGAGCCGCCGTCGCGCCATGTCCCTGCCCGTTTCCGCTACGACGACGCGGGCGCGCCGGCGTCTCGGCCCTCCGGGCGCGAATCCCTCACGCAATCCGCTCGAGGGACGGAGTTCGTGGGACCCGTATCATATCAATCCGCTGCGCCAGCCGGCAGACGTACGGCGCTCCCGGTCCTGGCGTACTTTTCACGTCTCTTCCGGACGGTGATCAGGTCCATCCGCGATGATCGTGGACGTGAAGCGCCCTGTCCGTGGTTCAGGACTGAATCTCTACCCGCCGCTCGGGCGCTCGCCGCCGCTCGTAGCCCCAGAAGCCGTCCACGCGCTCGGTGCCGGTCGTCTTCTCCAGCCCCTCCTGCACCATCCGCATCGCCTCCACCACGCCGGGGAGCACCAGGATGTGCCCGTTCACGTCGCGCGGCATCTGCCAGCGGAAGTCCTGCAGCGTGCCCAGCTCCAGCATCGCCTCGCCGAGCAGCGCGTGGAGCGCGCGCAGGCGGAACATCACCGCGCCCAGGCCGCAGCTGCAGAAGAAGGCGTAGGGCTTCACCGTGGCGAGCGCCGCCCGCAGCGCCTCTTCCCCGGTCGCGCGGATGATGTGCTCCGCCAGCGGGACGTCGTCGCGCTTGGCGGTGCAGACGATGGCGTGGGGGCGGATGTCCACGAACCCCTGCGCGCACAGGTAGAAGTCGCGCACGTCGTCATATGAATTGCCGGTCGCGGCGGCACGCTCGCGGAAGAACGCCGCGACCGCGTCGGTGGTGGTGATCACCTTCTCGATCGGCGCCACGAAGATGCCGCTGCGCACGCGCGCCTCTCCCCCCGCCTCGTAGACGATCGGCGAGCCGAGCGAGGGGATCGCCCGCACGGCGCGCAGCACCTCCTCGAACACCTTGGTGCGCGCGCCGTGCTTGCCGGGGAAGAGCACGGGGTCGCGCCGGGTGCGCGCGGGCTTGAGCGGCTCCAGCTCTTCCGGGCGCTCCGCCGAAACCAGCGTGCGCAGGTCGGCCGCGAGCGGCTCCAGCTCCCACGCGTCGAGGTCTTCGAAGGTGAGCGGGCGCGAGTGGCGCTCGAAGAACTCGCGCGCGTCGAACCGCTCGTCGTCCACGTAGGCGGGGATCGCGTCCAGGTCCAGCGTGCGCAGGCGGTGCAGCAGGATCAGCAGCCCCAGCGTGTGCAGCTCGCCCTGGTGCTTGGCCGAGCCCAGGTCCTGCAGCGCCATGGGCTCCAGCCCGCTGAGCTGCGTCTGCCGGAGCGCCGGCTGGGCCAGGAAGTCGAACACCTGCCGCGAGTTGTCGGTCTCGGTATAGTAGCAGACGCCGCCGGGGAAGAAGGGCCGCTGCGGGTCGTCGCCCAGCATGCACACGGTGGCCAGGACGGTGGCCAGCTCGCTGGCCGAAGCCACCCGCATGACGCGGTAGAGCGCGTCGGCGTTGGCCACGGTGAACACGCCGTTCTCGCCGCTGCGCAGCGTGTACGCGGGGCGCAGCACCTCGTCGCGCCCCGCGCGCGGGCCCGTGGGCACGTGCTCGAAGGGGATCTCCTCCGCGTCCGGAGCGTCGAGCGCCAGGTCCATCGGCCTGAAGATCCGCACCTGGCTCATCGGCACGGGGTAGCCGACGCCCTGCTGGCGGCGGGTCTTGCGCTCAGCGCGGCGCTCCTTGCGGCCGTCCGGGCGCTCCTCGTCCACACGGGCGCCGTCCTTGGCGGCGACCGCGTCGGCGACGGCCTGGAGCTGCGCGCGCGCCGCCCGCTGCACGGGGACCTCGCCGCGGATCAGCACGTCGTCCACGCCGATGGCGGCGGCGGTGATGAACACCTTGACCCCGCGGCTGCTGTACTCGCGGGTCAGGTGCTCGGCCGACTTCTGCTTCTCCTTGATGTGCTCGTCCTTGGCGCTGTGCGAGAACCCGAGCCGGATGGTGCGTGCCGGATCGCCGTGATCGTTCTCCACCTCGTCGTACATCCCCCCCACCGAGGTGGTGTGGGCGATCACCACCTCGTCGGCCAGCGCCTGCTGCACCCCCGCGACATCGTCCGACACGGCCTCCTCGAACGCGGTCTTCAGCCGGTCGACCACTTCGTCGGTGATCCCGGGGAGGTATTCGGCGGCGATGCGCCAGTCTTCGGTGTAGGCCACCAGGCTGGGAAGGGGGATGCCCAGCACGACCGAGCGGAACCGCCCGACATCGCGCAGCGACGCCTGGCCCTCGAGAAAGGTGCCGAAGTACCGCGCGCCCCGGACGGCGGCGATGAGGCGGGCGATCATGTCGGGTGCGTCGGGATCGATGTTCTCGCCGGCCAGCGCCTGGCGCACGAACGCGCCGCGCTCCGCGGGCCGGGTCTCCTTCAACCCCGACAGGGCGGGGAATGGCGAGATCTCGAACGAGGGGAGGGACAGGAGGATCCCGCTGGGGGTCACGAACTCGTCGCGCCGCGCGGTTCGTGCCAGCAGGCCGCCGCCGCGAGAGGCCAGGAAGCGGTCCACGCGCTTGCGGAAGGTGTTGCGCTCCTCGAAGCTCTTGCCCGTGGCCAGCAGCGTGGGCACCTCGTGCGGCTCGGGCGGGTGGAGCGTCATCAGCTCCTCGTACAGCTCCAGCATCCGCAGCACGGTGGTGCCGCCGACGGCCCCGGTCCCGCCGATCACCACGTGCGTGCTGCCGTAGAGGGCGTGGGCGGGGGCGCAGGAAAGGCGGTCAGCCAGGCGGAGGCTCTTGAAGCCCATCGATCACCCGATCGCGACTGAGGATAAAGAGGAAGCCGAGCGAACCGGCCCGAACGAATCAATTGGCGGACGGAATGAATCCGCGTACAGGATATGCTGCTCGCCGTCGCCCAACAACCTTTCCTTCCCGCCCGGGCGTTCGGAATTCCGCCGCCGAGCGGAGCGCGGTAGATTCCGTTCCCGGGTACCCGCGCTTCCTTCGCATTCTTCCTTCCCACGCCGCCCCCATGCGCCGCATCTCCGCACGCAGCCCGCTGTCCGAGAACCCGCGCGAGTTCGTGCTCGCCACGCTCCTGATGACGATGGGCGCCGTGCTGTTCGCCGGGTTCGGGGTGACCACGCTGGCGAGCGGGGCGTACGACGAGGGGAACCTGAAGGGATGGCAGCTTGCGTACGCGGTGATCGGGTGGGGGAAGTACCTGGCCGGCGCGCGGCTGCTGTACCTGGGCGACCGCGCCACGCTGCGCCACGAATTCACCGGGTGGAAGCGAACGGCGCTCCTCTGGCTGCCGCTCGCGCTATTCATCTTCTACTCGTACCTGCAGTGGGTCGTGCTGGGCGACGCGCGCACCGCGTACCTGCAGCGCACCGGGCGGTGGGACGGCACGCTGGAGGGCGGCACGGCGTACATGGCCGTCATCTACCCGATCGCCTTCGCCATCACCGCCTTGAACGCCCTGTGGATCCAGCGGAAGCAGGTACGGATCGCGTTCTGAATGCCTGCGCCGGATCAGGCTGGGGAAACAGCGGTTTCACGCAGAGTCAGCGGAGTTAGCGGAGTCAACTGCTTGTTTCTCTGCTGACTCCGCTGACTCTGCGTGACAAAAGTTGTTTGCGGGATTGTTGAACAACGAGGCGGGATCGAGCGGAATGGATCGAGGGCGTGGAGGATGATCTCCACGCCCTCGCTGCGTTCGCCCTCGTCCGAACTGCCACGTCGTCAGGGGGGATGATTATGCGCTGACGGCGCGGGTGGCGGCGTGGCGGGAGGGCGACGCGTGGGTGACGCGGCGGGCCGGGCGGCGGGCGGAGACACGGCCGCGGCGCGGGGCAGGGCATCGCCCGCGCGCTGCGCCTGGGCGGCGGCGAGGCAGGCGGCGGCGTGGGGTCCGGCGGCGGTGCACGCCGTCCGGAGCGCCTCGGGCGAGGGATCGATCCACGCGACGCGCTCGCCGACCGCGCGGAAGCAGGCTTCCCGCATCCCCCCAGGCACGCCGGCGCAGAAGGCGAAGGCGGAATCGGCCTTCCATTCCTGGTCCACGTAGAACTCCACCACGCCGCCGAGGCAGTCCGCCGAGTGCGCGCCCGACGCGCGGGCGCAGACGCGCACCACCGAGTCGGCGCGCTGCGGCATCCGCCCGATCGTCTGCTTGCCGATGCCGCGGTAGCAGGCGGCCCGCGAGCCCGCCGGCGCCGCGTCGCACGCGCGCAGGATGCGGCCCATGTCGTCGTTGTACGCGCCGAAGAAGACGACCGGCTGGTACGCCCAGCACGACGGCGCGTGCGTGGCCGTCACGCTGTCGCAGGGGAAGCGCGGATCGCCGGCCTTCAGCAGCTTGCGGTCGCCGCCGCGGTGCGCGTGGTGGCTCGCCGCGGCGTCGCCCACGTTGATCTGCTCGCTCCCCAGGCTGTGCACCACGTTCTCCATGAACACGCCGTCGTAGCATTCACGGCGCGCCAGCTCGGTGGAGAGCGCGGTGTCGCAGTCCGGCAGCGCGGCGAAGAGGTTGTGCTCGCGCATGGCCGTGAGCCCGTGCCCCAGCCCGTGCGCGCACTCGCGGAAGGCGTACGGCGGCAGCGCCGCCATCGCGGCGGACGAGCAGAGCCCGCGCAGCGAGGCGGCGTCGGCGTTGGGGTGGCCCGCGAGCCACCCCTCCAGCACGCCGTGGTAGCACCCGGAAAGGAAGGTGGGCCGGCACTCGGCGAACACCGCCGCGTCGTAGCCGCGCTGCGCCACGGCGAAGCGGCCCACGGCGTGGGCGACCTGGTGGCCCAGCAGGTCGAGCCGCGGGTCGCCGCGGGTGAGCACCGCGAGCGAATCGAGCGCCGGGCGCACGCCCCGGTCGCGCGCCACCAGGAACACCGAGGCGATGTTCAGGTCGCGCGAGGTGACCTGCGACCAGTCGATGCCGGCGTGCTCGGCGGGGCGCTGCGCCTCGGCCGTCTGCGCGCGGCCGCGGCAGGCGCCGAGCAGCGACAGGATCGCGAGGGGGAGCGCCAGCCGCAGCCGGCGAACGGTGGAGCGGAACGCGGACATCGGGAAT
>DASQLJ010000652.1:0-2583 GCA_035630095.1 Longimicrobium sp. | reverse complement strand
GCCTTATCAAAAGAGGATGTGGCCTGGCGCGGAGGAAGCCCGATTGGGCGCCGGATTCCCGATCTGAAGACTTATATTTTGGATGAAAACCGGCAGCCAGTTCCGCTCGGCGTGGCGGGGGAATTGTATGTGGGCGGAGCGGGCGTGGCGCGGGGCTACCTCAACCGGCCGGAGCTGACGGCGGAGCGTTTCATTGCGGATCCATTCGCGCCTCCCGGAACTGGGCGCCTGTATAAAACCGGCGACATCGGGCGGTGGCTGCCGGATGGCACGATCGAGTTCTGGGGTCGCAACGACCACCAGGTGAAGATCCGCGGCTTCCGCATCGAGCTGGGCGAGATCGAGGCGCGGCTGGCCGAGGTCGAGGGCGTGCGCGAGGCGCTGGTGCTGGCGCGCGAGGACGTGCCCGGCGACCGGCGCCTGGTCGCCTACTACGCCGGCGACGCGGTGCTCGACGCGCAGGCGCTGCGGACGCGCCTGGGGGAGCATCTCCCGGAATACATGGTTCCCGCCGCGTTCGTGCACCTGGAGGCGTTCCCGCTCACGCCCAACGGCAAGCTCGACCGCAAGGCGCTCCCCGCGCCCGACGGCGCGGCCTATGCCACCCGCGGCTACCAGGCGCCCGAGAGCGCGACCGAGGCGGCGCTGGCCGAGATCTGGGCCGAGGTGCTGGGGCTGGAGCGCGTGGGCCGCGGCGACTCCTTCTTCGACCTGGGCGGGCATTCGCTGCTGGCGGTGCGGCTGATGTCGCGCGTGCGGCAGGCGCTGGGGGTGGAGGTGGCGCTCGGCGACCTCTTCGTGCGCCCCGTGCTGGCCGACTTCGCCCGCGCGCTGGAGCAGGCGGGGCGCGCGGAGCTGTCGCCGATCGAGCCGGTGGCGCGCGGCGGGCACCTCGCGCTCTCCTTCGCGCAGCAGCGGCTCTGGTTCCTGGAGCAGCTCGGCGGGATGGGGAGCACCTACCACGTGCCGTCGCGGATGCGGCTGCAGGGCGAGCTCGACCGCGACGCGCTGGTGCGCGCGCTGGACCGCGTCATCGCGCGCCACGAGGCGCTGCGCACCACCTTCCACCTGGTGGACGGCGAGCCGGAGCAGCGCATCGCGTCCGTCGACGAGAGCCGCTTCTCCCTCGTCGACCACGACCTGGGCGATGCCGCCGAGCCCGGCGCCGAGCTGCGGCGGCTGATGGCGGAGGAGGCCGCCGCGCCCTTCGACCTGGGGCGCGGGCCGCTGATCCGCGGGCGGCTGGTGCGCCTGGCCGACGACGACCACGTGCTGTTGATCACCCTGCACCACATCGTCTCGGACGGGTGGAGCATGGGCGTGCTCACCCGCGAGCTCGGCGCGCTCTACGGCGCCTTCCGCCGCGGCGACGCCGATCCGCTCCCCGCGCTCCCGGTGCAGTACGCCGACTACGCGGCCTGGCAGCGGCGCTGGGTGAGTGGCGACGTGCTGCAGCGGCAGGCGGACTACTGGACGCGGACGCTGGCGGGCGCGCCCGAGTTGCTGGCGCTACCCGCCGACCGCCCGCGCCCGCCGCAGCGCGACCACGCCGGCGACCAGCTCCCGCTGGTGCTGGACGAGGCGCTGACCGCGTCGCTCAAGGCGCTCGGCCGGCGCCACGGCACCACGCTGTACATGACGCTGCTGGCCGGCTGGGGCGCGGTGCTCAGCCGCCTCTCCGGCCAGGCGGACGTGGTGATCGGCACCCCCACGGCCAACCGGGGCCGCGCGGAGATCGAGGGGCTGATCGGCTTCTTCATCAACACCCTGGCGGTGCGGGTCGATACGGGCGGCTCGCCCACCGTCGCCGGGCTGCTGGAGCGGGTGAAGGCGCGCGCGCTGGAGGCGCAGGGGAACCAGGACATCCCCTTCGAGCAGGTGGTGGAGCTGGTGCAGCCCGCGCGCAGCCGCGCCCACAGCCCGCTCTTCCAGGTGATGTTCACCTGGCAGAACGCGGGCTCGGGGCGGCTGGAGCTGCCGGGGCTCACGGTGGGCGCCGTGCAGGCCGACGCGCACGGCGCGGCCAAGTTCGACCTCTCGCTTTCGCTGGGCGAGACGGGCGGCCGCATCGCGGGGGGGATCACCTTCGCCACGTCCCTCTTCGATGCGGCGACGGTGGAGCGCTACGCCGGCTACCTCCGCCGCGTGCTGGAGGAGATGGCCGCCGACGACAGCCGTCCGGTCGACCGGCTCGCCCTGCTCTCCGCGGACGAGCGGCGGCAGGTGGTGGAGGGGTGGAACGACACGCCCACCGCGTTCATGGCGGACGTGTGCATCCACCACCTCTTCGAGGCGCAGGCGGCGCGCACGCCCGACGCGGCCGCCGTGGCGTCCGGCGACGCGGAGATGACGTACGCGGCGCTGAACGCGGCGGCCAACCGGCTGGCGCACCACCTCCGCGCGATCGGCGTCGGTCCCGACGTGCGGGTGGCGGTCTGCCTGGAGCGCGGGGTGGAGCTGGTCGTCGCCCTGCTCGCGGTGTTGAAGGCCGGCGGCGCCTACGTCCCGCTGGATCCCGCGTATCCCGTGGAACGGCTGCGCTATACGCTGGATGACAGCGCGCCGGCCGCGGTGCTCACGCAG
>DASQLJ010000651.1:0-2589 GCA_035630095.1 Longimicrobium sp. | reverse complement strand
GCCAGGATGCCGCCGGTAGACGTCCCGGCGATCACGTCGAACAGTTCGGCGGCGGGCTTGCCGCACTCCTCCTCTATGTGGGCGAGGACAAGCGCGGGAATCAGCCCGCGGATGCCGCCGCCGTCGATCGAGAGGATCCGGGTACTCACCACCCCGCACCCTAAGGCGATCTACCGTGTTGGAGCACTCGTGCTCCGGCCAACGACGCTTTTCGCCCTCATTGCCCTGGCCCTCGCCTGCGCGGCGCCCGCGGCCGGGCAGACGCCCGCCCCCACCCCGGCGGTTCCGGTGTTCGACCCCGGCCAGGTGATCCCGACCGAGCCCAACGCCCTGGCGGGGACGATTGTCTCCAACCAGACGGCCCTGCACTCGGAGATCGACCGCTGGCGCGCCGAGGGCGACCCCGCCGTGGGCGCGGCTCCGCTGGAGGTGACCAACCGGGGGACGTTCCACCTGCGCGTGCACGTGCTGCTGGCCGCGCGCCCGCGGCTGTTCCGCCAGGTGGTCAAGCTGCTGCCGCCCAAGCCCGCGGCCGACGCCCGCGACATCTACGTGGCCATGCGCTCGCTCAGGCGCCTGGCCGGCGCGAGCGCCCGGAGCCGGATCCGCTACGGCGCTTCCCTGCCGGCCGACCAGCTGCTCGCCCACTACCGCGAGGCCTACGGCCGCTTCCGCGTGCGCGCGCGGGTGCTCGCCGCGGTGAACCTGGTCGAGACCCGCTTCAACCGCCTGCGCAACAACTCGTCCGCCGGCGCCCAGGGGCCGATGCAGTTCATGCCCGCCACCTGGAGGGCCTACGGGATGGGCGGCAAGGTCCGGAACGTCCGTGACGCGATCCTGGGCGCCGCCAACTACCTGAAGGCCTCGGGCGCGCCGCGCAACTACCGGCGCGCGCTGTATGCCTACAACCACTCGCGCCTCTACGTGGAAGCCGTGCGGCGGTACTCCCGCGTGATCGCCCGCGACCCGCACACGTTCTACGTGCTGCACTCGTGGCACTTCTACCGCGGCAGCGGCCAGAGCTTCCGGCGCATCACCGGGCCGGAGCCGCGCAGCTTCTACCCCACCGGCTAGACCGCGGGCCACCGACCTGAGACCATCCCCGCCGGGGATGGCGCGCAGGATCCTGATGCTGGCCGTCGTCGCGATGATCGCGGCGGGAGCCGTTACCGCGGTGGCGGAGAAGCCATCGCGCAAGCACGCGGCGGGGGCCGCGCCCGGCCTGTCGCTGTCGGTGCTCACCACCAGCCAGGGCAACGCCCTGCGCGCCGGCGTGGTCCGGGTTCGCGTGCGGTCCCGGCGAGCCCGGGTGCTGCGCGTGGCTCTCACGGGCCGGCGCTCGAGGCGTGGAGCCCGGGCGCGGCGGATCTCCCGGTTTCGGCGGATCGTCTTCAGGCGCCCCGGTGCGGTGACGCTGCGCCTGAGGCTCACCTCACGCGGGCGACGCGTGCTGCGCAGCTGCCTGCGCCATCGTGTCTCGGCGTTCGCCCGCCACCGGCCGGGCACCAGGAGCGTGGGGCGCGGCGTTCGCGCGCGCTCGCGCAGCCGGGATGTGCGGCGAGATACGGCGGCGTGTGGTGGCGCCGGTGGGGGTGGCCCAGGAGGGGGCGGCGCGGGCGGCGGAACCGGCTCGGGGCCCGGCTCGGGCGTGGCCCCACTGGGCCCGATCAACACGGCCAACTCCGACCGCTGCGACTTCCTCGACCCCTCCGCCTGCCTCTACCCCTTCCCCAACGACCACTTCACCTCGGCCGCCTCGACTCCCACCGGCCGCAGGCTGAACCTGAACCGCGACTCGATGCCGGCCAACCGCTTCGGCGTGCACATCGACCCGGCCGACCAGAACCGCGCCGACGGCTGGAGCCCGGGCAACATGATCGTCACCCGGGTGCCGGGCCTGGACAGCCAGCAGGCCTTCGCGCAGACCGGCGCGGTGCCGATCCACGACATGCGCCGCTCGTTCGACGCAAACCAGCCGGTGGTGGTGATCAACGCCCGCACGCTGCAGCGCCAGCTGATCTGGGCGGAAATCGACTCCAACCCCGCCAACCCCGCCGACCGCACGCTGATCATCCGGCCCGGCCAGAACTTCCAGGAGGGCGAGCGCTACATCGTCGCCCTGCGCAACCTCAAGAACGCCCAGGGCGCGGTGCTCCAGCCGCGTGAGGAGTTCCGCGCCTACCGCGACAAGCTGAAGACCAGCGACCTGGCGCTGGAGACACGGCGCTCGAAGTTCGAGGGCATCTTCTCCACGCTGGGCCGGGCCGGCATCTCCCGCTCGAACCTCTACCTGGCCTGGGACTTCACGGTCGCCAGCCGCCAGAGCCTGACCGACCGCGCCCTGTCGATCCGCGACGACGCCTTCTCGGCGCTCGGCGACACCAACCTGGCCGACCGCCAGGTGCCCGCGGCATCGACCTCGCCCCAGTTCATCCCGAACCCCGACGTGCCCGACCAGGCCAGCGACACCTTCGGCTCGATCCCGCTGCCCGACGTCCCCAACCCGGTGGACCTGGCCACCCTCGACGGCAAGCGCGACTTCTCCGCGGCCGAGAGCTCCACCACCGCCCGGCGCATCACCGGCCAGCT
>DASQLJ010000650.1:0-10377 GCA_035630095.1 Longimicrobium sp. | reverse complement strand
GTGGAGCGGCGCCGCAGCGGGATCAGGCGGGGGGCGAGCGCGGTGTCAGGCATGGTCGCGCGCAACCAGCACCAGGGTGATGTCGTCGTCGGAGCGCGCGGTCACGCGCGGGCCCGAGAGGAAGGCGGCGAGCTGCGTCTCGGCGTCGCGCGGGTCGTGCGCCTCGCCCGCGAAGTCGAAGAGGGGGACGAAGAACGGCTCGTGCGGCGTGCGCGCGGGGAGCTTCAGCGCCAGCCCCTGCAGCCCGTCGGTGAACAGCGCCAGCCGCCGCGCCGCCCCGCGCCAGGTGGCCCGCTGCGCCGCCTCCACCGCCCCGGCCGAGGTGATGAACACCGTCTCGTTGGCGAACTCGCCCGAGGTGGGCGCGGTGAGCGCGCGCATCCCGTCGGCGTCGGCCACGATCGCCGCGCCGTCGCCCACCTGCGCGATGGTGACGGAGTCGGGCGTGAGCACGCAGGCGATCAGCGTGGTGGAAAGGTCGCGCGGCTCCACCCGGCGCGCCGCCGCCTCGGCGTTCACCGCGCCGAGCGCCGCGCCCATGGCGTGGTCCAGCGCCGCCGTCCAGACGCCTTCGTGCACCGCGGGGGCGGAGGAGACGAGGGAGTCGACGGCCGCCTGCGCGGCGGCGCGGGCGCCCGCTTCCGCGTGCACGGCGGATCCGGCGCCGTCGGCCACCGCGATCGCCACCGCGCCGCCGGGAAGGCGGCGCCAGGCGTGCGCGTCCTGGCAGGGAAGGTCGCCGCGCGCGTGGGCGGTGCCGCGCACGGAGGCCCCGATCACGCGCCAGGTGGCGGCCGGTGCGGCCACGGAGCTCACAGCTCGGCCCAGCCGGTGGGCGCCAGCCGCACGGTCTCGTCCGGCCGCGAATGGGCCACCGACTGCATGCTGCGCGACAGCCACACGAACATCTCGCGGAAGTCGAGGCCCTTGAGCCGCAGCGGCTGGCGGACGGAGATCTTCGCCAGCGCCTCCATGTTGGCGTTCTCCACCCCCACGGCGAAGAAGGCCACCTGCTTCTTCGTCTCGGCCTCGCGCAGGCGGCTCACGGCCGCCTCCACCGCCTCGGGCGCCTCGCCCTGCGGCTCGCCGTCGGTGACCAGGAAGATCCAGGGGCGATAGTAGGCCACGTCGTAGGCGCGGTAGCGGGCCTTGCGCTCCTCCACCATCTCCAGCGCCTTGTCGATCGCGGCGCCCACGTGCGTCATCCCCTCGGCGTTCAGGAAGGGGATGTCGAAGCGGTCGGGGCTGACGAAGTCCTGCACCACGCGGATGCGGTTGTCGAAGGCGACCACGGCGATCTCCACGCGCCGCGCGGCCAGCGGGTCCACCGCCAGGTCGAAGCGGAAGGCCTCGAGGCCGGCGAGCATGGCCTCGAGCGGCGCGCCCTGCATCGAGCCCGAGGTGTCGAGCAGGAGCACGCACGGGCAGCGCGGCTCGGGGTTTTCGGCGAACTCAACGGCGTCTTCCAGCTTCGCGAGCAGCGACATCGGCAGGGTGTCTCCGTGTCCCGGTAGGGGAGCGAGGGGCGGGGCCGGGCGGGTGCGGTCGCCGGGGCCTTGAATCTCGCGCCGTTCCTGTCAAAACTCAACCGTTTCCGTCATCCGCCACGACGCGCCGCGCGGTTCGGCGGGCGCTCGCGCTTGGGCATGCTTCCACGGACGAACCGCCAGTTTTGGGCGTGTCCCTCCGCTGCGCTCCGGGCCGGGCTGCGCGCGCGGTAGGCAACGATACCGCCGTTGCCAACCGCGCCGGGCCCACGGCGGCGGACCGGCATCTCCGCGGATCCTCGGCCTCCGCGCGCCGCCGCCGCGTTCCCGGCCCTCCGGGCGCGCATCCCTCACGCAACGCGCGACGCGGCCATTCTCTGCCGCGTCCGTCCGTTACGACGCTTCCGCGCGTTCGGACGTTCCACGCGACCTGTCGATCGACGTCGTCCGCGGTGAGTTGTCGACGCGCGCCGCGCTGCATCCGCCGAACCCCGCAAACATATACGCCGCAGCGCCCGGCGGAGTTGCAAGCCGGCTCATACGGATCCCGCGAACTCCGTTCCGCGAGCGGGCGGTTTGCGTGAGGGATTCGCGCCCGGAGGGCCGAGACGCCGGCGCGCCCGCGTCGGTCGCCGCGGGAACGAGCGGGGCCGTGGCGCGACGGCGGCTCGGCGCCGTTGGCAACGGCGGTATCGTTGCCTACGGCGCGCGAAGCCCGGCCCGGAGCGCAGCGGAGGGACACGCCTGCATCCCGCAGTTTCCGTGTCCGGCCCGGCACCAAAGCTTCGCACGCCGTATCAGGCACCGGTCCGCGCTGTCGAAGCTCTGCCCGCGTCCTATTCGCCACCCGGCCGCACCCGCTTCGCGCGGGGCTTGCCCTTGATGTCGCCGCCGGGCTTCTCGTCGCCGCGGTCGGCGTAGCTCTCCAGCGCCACCTGCATGCGGCGGACGCGGTCTTCCAGGCTTTCGCTGGTCACCGCCTCGCGCGTGCGGTCCACCAGCAGCGGGAAGGCGAGCGGTGGCGTGCGCGGCGGCTCGGTGATCACGATGCGGCTGGCGGAGAGGCGCTCCAGCGTGCGCCCCAGTCGGCTGCTCTCGAGCTGCCGCTCCAGCACCTCGCGGTGCGCCTGGCTCACCAGCAGGTTGCCGGGATCGTAGCGCGTGAAGACGTCGAAGAAGAGGCCGCTGCTGGCCTGCACCTGCCGCGTGGTCTTGTTGGCGCCGGGGAATCCCTGGAAGACGAGTCCCGCCACCCGCGCGATCTCGCGGAACTGGCGGCGCGCCATCTCCGTGGCGTTCAGCGACGCCGGCACGTCCTCGAACAGCCGGTCCGCCCGCAGCAGCCCCGCGGCGAGCGCCTCCTCCAGCGGCGCCGGCTCGGGCGAAAGCAGCTCGATGCCGTAGTCGTTCGTCGCCATGGTGAACGAGATCGGCGTGAGCAGGCTGATGCGGTACGCCAGCAGCGCCGCCAGCCCCTCGTGCACCAGCCGCCCCTCGAAGGGGAAGAAGAAGACGTGGTGCCCCTCGCGCGTGCTCACCCGCTCGATCAGCAGCTCGTCGGCCCTGGGCACGCGCGACCAGGCGGCCTGCACGTCCAGGATCGGCCGGATCGCCTGCATCTCGGGCCCGCGGAAGACGCCCGCCGACGCTTCTTCCAGCCGCCGGCGCAGCGCCGCCGCCAGCTCGGTGGAGAGCGGCATCCGGCTCCCCATCCAGCGCGGGATGTAGCCTTTCGTCGACTTCGACCGGCGCACCCACGCCTTCATGTCGCGCACGCGCACGAACTCCAGCGGCTTGCCGGAGAAGACGAAGCGGTCCCCCGGCTTCAGCCGCGCGATGAAGCTTTCCTCCACCGTCCCCAGCCGCGCGCCGCGCAGGTACTGCACGGTGATCGACGCATCGCTCACGATCGTGCCGATCGCCATCCGGTGCCGCCGCGCCACCTGCTTGTCGGCCACGGTGAACACGCCGTCCTCCTCCACCACCCGCTGGAACTCGGGGTACGCGCGCAGCGCCTCGCCGCCGCGCGTCACGAAGTCCATCACCCACGCCCACTCGTCGTCCAGCAGCCCGGCGTAGGCGCGGGTGGAGCGCACCTCGGCCAGCAGCTCGCCCGGCCGGAAGCCGCCGCCGAGCGCCACGGTCACCACGTGCTGCGCCAGCAGGTCCAGCGGCCGCTCCACCGGCAGCCGGCTCTCGATGGCGGCCGCTTCCACGCCGTCGCGCGCGGCGGCCACCTCGATCAGCTCCAGCGCGTGGGTGGGCACGCAGGTCACGCGGCTCTCCACCCCCGGCCGGTGCCCGCTGCGCCCGGCGCGCTGCAGCAGTCTCGCGACGCCCTTGGGGCTCCCCACCTGGAGCACGCGGTCCACCGGCGAGAAGTCGACCCCCAGGTCCAGCGACGAGGTGGCGACCACGCAGCGCAGCCGCCCGGCGCGCAGCCCGTCTTCCACGAAGTCGCGCGTCTTCCGGTCGAGCGAGCCGTGGTGCAGCGCGATCTCGCCGGCCCACTCGGGGCGGGCGTTCAGGATCGCCTGGAACCAGATCTCCGTCTGCGAGCGCGTGTTGGTGAAGACGATCGCGCTCGTGGCCTGGTCGAGCACCTCCAGGAGCTGCGGCAGCATCTGCGTGCCCAGGTGCCCGGCCCAGGGGAACCGCTCGATGTGCGCCGGGATCAGCGCGTCCACCACCACCGTCTTGGGCACCACCCCGCGGACGGCGCGCCCCGGCGTCGTGCGGGGGCCGGACCCCAGCAGCGTCTCCATCGCCTCGGCCAGGTTGCCGATGGTGGCGGAGAGGCCCCAGGTGCGCAGCCCGGGCCGCCAGTGGCGCAGGCGCGCGAGCGCGAGCTCCGTCTGCACGCCGCGCTTGGTGCCCATCAGCTCGTGCCACTCGTCCACGATCACCGCGCGCAGATCCGAGAAGAGGGCCGGCGCGTCGTCGCGCGAGATCAGCAGCGACAGGCTCTCGGGGGTGGTGATCAGCGCGGTGGGCAGCCGGGTGCGCTGGTGGCTGCGGATCTTGGCGGAGGTGTCGCCGGTGCGCGACTCCAGCGTCCAGCGCACGTGCATCTCCTCCAGCGGCAGCCGCAGCGCCTCCTCGGTGTCCGCCGCCAGGGCGCGCAGGGGGGTGATCCACAGCACGCGCAGCGGAGGCGCCGGACGGATGTCGGGGCCGGGCTCGGCCAGCCACTCCAGCAGCGGGCCGAGCCAGGCGGAGTACGTCTTCCCCGTGCCCGTGGCCGCGTGGATCAGCCCGCTTTCGCCGGCGAGGTACGCCTCCCACACCTCGCGCTGGAACGCGAACGGCTCCCACCCGCGCGACCGGAACCACGCCTCGGCGGGCGCGAGCGGCCCGGCGGCGGGCTCCGGCTTCTTCGCGGCGGCGGATCGTGGCAAGCGGCCATCTCTCCCGGCAGAGGAAACGAACGGCGTCCACTATGCCGCCGGGGAGCAACGTTCGCGCCGGGCGGTGATTCACGGAAAATCCCGCGGCGGCCTTGGACTTCCGTGCTGTCGTCACTGCTGGGTCACGGCGTCTGGACGGGGAGCGAACGTTCAATGGACAGGCCAGTGGTTCGAATGCAGAGCTTGATGATCAGGAGGTACGATAACAGTCCGAGAACCACGATTTCTTCAGGTGGATATAGGTGCGAACCACCTGCCTGAGCGAGTAGCTCAAGTCGGGCGACGCAGCGTAGATGTCCGCTCCTTCGGCGGCGACCGCCTGGACCGCAGGCGTGAAATCGCCATCTGCGCTCAACAGATACGCGGCATCGTATGACTCCCGAAGCCGGATCAGATCGACGGCCAGCATGATGTCCACCGCCTTTTCGCGGAGGACGAGGACCTGCTCGTGTTTTGTGACCAGCCGATTTATCTCCGCAATCACGGGTGCTGGCGAACTCCCGGCATCGGTCGAGAGGAGAGGCCGAAGCGCCTGAGCTAGGGGATTCGACTCGTGCCGTGGCTCGAGCCGGCCAAGCGAGACGTTGATCCGTGGGTCCGTACGGGTAAGCCGATCCAGAAACCTCCGCTGGTCGGCGTATGCACGCGGGTTCCACTCCTGCTGAAGTGCGCCGATGTAATACCTCGTTTGAACCCACTCGCGAGGTCCTACCAGCTTCTGAGACATCTTTGCGTAATCGAGTTCGAACGGCGCACTGACCCCATTCCGGCGGAGAGAATGATATCAGTTGTTGCCGTCCACGAAGAGAATCGCACGTTTCGGCATGAAGCAGGCGAGCTAGTGAATTAGACAAAAAACCCCGGGTGTGCAGCGAACTGCAGACCCGGGGGAGGTAAAGCCGCGTCCTTTTCGGATCACGGATGCATCGAATCTACGATGCGCCTACCCCGCTGTCAAGGCCGTCGTGTTCTGCTCCTGCATCTTTCTGCTGCGTGGGTGGAGACCAGAAAACCCGGCGGCAGGGTCACACCGCGCCTGCTCGCCGTACGAACGGGCGATCCGCTCGACATCGTCGAGTGACGGCCCTGCGCCACCAGGTCCACGAGGCGCCCGCCCAGCGAGACTCGTCGGAGAGCAGGACGGAAAGCTGCACCCAAAGGCGGGGAGGGAAAACGCCAAGGGGGCGAGTGAAGTGCACAGAGTAATCGCCGATGGGACCATCGGCAAGAACTTTCTACGCGCGAAGCCCCGGCCGGAGCGGTCCGGGCGGGGCTTCGGCTTCAGCGTTGCCGTTGCGTCAGCGGTTGGCGGCGATCCGCGTGACGATCTGCTGCGCGTAATCCTTGTCGTATTGCGCCATGTTCTTGCGCGCGCTGGCGGTCACGCGCGACGAGCCGGTGCTCTCGGCCTTCACCTGCACGTGGACCTCCATGTCGTCGCGCGTGCCGGTCCACTCGTGCTCGTTGCCTTCCATCTTGTGGTTGGTCACGGTGATCCCCATCGACGACAGCACGCCGGGCACCCGCCCCGCCACCGTGCCCGCCGGCGTGTTCATCATGCTCTCCGCGCCCTGCGAGGTCAGGTAGATCCCCGCCCCCGCGCCGGCGCCCGCCGCCGCGGCCGCCACGCACCCGCCGGCGGCGCTCACCCCGAGCGCCAGCACCGCCATCTTCCCCGCCTTCAGCCACGTCCTGAGCATCGTCCACCTCCCTGTTCTGGAAGACCACGTCCACACCTGCGCCCCGCCCACCGCGGGAATCGTCCTCCGCGGCCATTTCGGGGAGCGCAAAACTGTCGCAACCCCGGTGCCACCGCGCCGAACCTCTTGCGGCGAATCGGCTTGCGTGAGGGATTCGCGCCCGGAGGGCCGAGACGCCGGCGCGCCCGCGTCCGGCGCCGCGGAAACGAGCACGGCCATGGCGCGACGGCGGCTCGGCGCCGTTGGCAACGGCGGTATCGTTGCCTACGGCGCGCGAAGCCCGGCCCGGAGCGCAGCGGAGGGACACGCCCGCATCCCGCTCTTCCATCTCGCGCCCCGGCACCAACTCTTCGCACTCCGTATGAAACCATGGCACCCGATTCCAGGACGATCCCTGGTGATCGGGTATGACCCTCGGACCATCTCGCAAGACGAAAGCGGCGCGGGCCCGTGAGGAGCCGCGCCGCTTCGCCCTGCATCTTCCGATCGACCGACCCGCCGACAGCCGTCAGTCCGCCGCGATCGGCTCGGGGTCGCGGGCGAGGGGCGGGCCGGCGTGCACCACGCGCGCCGGGCGCTGGCCACGGCCGCGGCGCAGGCGGTTGGTGAAGTCGTCCAGGAGCGTGTACACCACCGGCACCACGAACAGCGTCAGCAGCGTCGACGTGATCAGGCCGCCGATCACGGCCCGGCCCATCGGCGCGCGCTGCTCGCTCCCCTCGCCCAGCGCCATCGCCAGCGGCAGCATGCCGAAGATCATCGCCACCGTGGTCATGATGATCGGCCGCAGGCGCACCCGCGCGGCGGTGAGCAGCGCCTCGCGGCGGCCCATCCCCTCTTCCCGCTGCTGGTTGGTGAAGTCCACCAGCAGGATGCCGTTCTTGGTCACCAGCCCCATCAGCATGATGATGCCGATCATGGTGAACACGTTGAGGTTGCCGCCCGTGAGCAGCAGCGCCAGCCCCACGCCGATGAAGGAGAGCGGCAGCGCCAGCATGATCGCCAGCGGCTGCAGGAACGAGCCGAACAGCGACGCCAGGATGATGTAGATGAACACCACCGCCATCCCCAGCGCGGCCAGCACGTAGCCCTTGGTCTCCTCCAGGTTCTGCACGTCGCCGCGGAAGACGGCGCGGTAGCCGCTGGGGAGGCCCGCCGCGGCGATCGAGTCGCGCGCCGCGCTGGCCACGTCGCCCATGGCGAAACCCGGCAGCACGCCGGCGTTGATGCTGATCTGCCGCTCGAGCGAGGCGCGCTCGATCTGCTGCGGGCCCATGCCGGCGCGGATGGTGGCCACCTGCGAGAGCGGGATCATCGCCGGGCGCCCGGTGGCCGGGTCGGCCGAGCTGGCGGGCACCACGATCCCCGCCACGTCGGCCGCCGAGGTGCGCACCGAGTCGGGGTAGATCACCACCACGTCGTGCGAGTAGCCCAGCTCGTCCTCCCACGTGGTGGCGCGCTGGCCGGTGAAGAGCGGCTGCAGCGTCTGCGCGATGCTGCCGATCCCCACGCCGGCGGCCCACGCCTGCTCGCGGTCCACGTCCACGTCGAGCTGCGGGATCTCGCCCTCCTGGCTGCTGGTGGGCTCGGCCACGCCGGGCACCCCCTGCAGCACCCCCATCACCTGCTCGGCCGCGAGCTTGAGCCGCTCCTGCTCGGGCCCCTGCACGTTCACCTGGATCGGCTGCCGGAACCCGCCGAAGATGGTGGGCGTCCCCGTGATGTTGGCGCGCACGCCGGGGATCCCCGCGAGCTGCCGGCGCAGCCCGTCCTGGATCTCCTGCTGCGAGCGCGCGCGCTGGTCGCGGGGCTTCAGCTTCACGAACACGCGGCCGCTGTTGGGCGAGCCGCGGAAGCCGCCGCCGATCGACATGTAGGTGAAGTCGACCTCGGGCATCCGGCGCAGCATGGTGGCCACCCGATGCCCGCGCTCCACCGTGTACTCCAGCCGGCTCCCCGGCGCCACGCGGAAGTTCACGTTGAACTCGCCGCCGTCGAAGTCGGGGACCCAGGTGAAGCCGAGCCGGGGGATGATCAGCATCGACGCCACGATGCAGGCGAAGGCGAAGCCCAGCACCGTCTTGCGGTGCTCCAGCGCCCACGCCAGCCCGCGCGGGTAGCGGTCGGCCACCCGCTCGAAGCGGTCGTTGAAGGCGCGGGCGAAGCGCTGGATCGGGTTGCCGCGCTTGCGCCCGGCCCCGTGGCTCTCCACCTCGGGGTCCGGCCACACGCTGGAAAGCATGGGGTCGAGCGTGAAGGAGACGAAGAGCGACACCAGCACCGCGAACGCCACCACCACGCCGAACTGAAAGAAGATCAACCCGATCTGCCCGCCCATGAAGGCCACGGGGATGAACACCGCGATCACGGCGAGCGTCGTCGACACGACGGCCAGGCCGATCTCGCTGGTGCCCTCGCGCGCCGCCCGGTGGTGGTCCTTCCCCATCTCCACGTGCCGGACGATGTTTTCCCTTACGACGATGGCGTCGTCGATCAGCAGGCCGATCGCCAGCGACAGCGCCAGCAGCGTCATGGTGTTGATGGTGAAGCCGAAGATCCACATCCCGAAGTACGCCGAGATGATGGAGATCGGCAGCGCCAGCCCGGTGATGATGGTGGAGCGCCAGGAGTTCAGGAAGAAGTAGATGATGGCGATGCAGAGGATCGCGCCCAGGATCAGCTCGTGCTGCACCGACTCGAGCGAGCTGCGGATGCGGCGCGAGTCGTCGCTCACCACCGTCATCTTCACGTCGCCGGGGAGCTGCGCCTGCAGCTCGGCCACGGCGCCGCGCACCCGGTCGGCCACCTCCACCGTGTTGCTGCCGCTGATCTTGAGGATCTCCACGCTCAGCGCGCGGCCGTCGTTCAGGTAGCTGGCGCTGCGCGCCTCGGCGGTGCCGTCCACCACGGTGGCCACGTCGCCCAGGCGCACGGGCACGCCGTCGCGCACGGTGACGGCCACGTCGCGGAAGGCGCGCGGGTCCTCCACGCGCCCGGTGATGCGCACCAGCCGCTCCTGGTCGCCGCTGCGCACGCGGCCGGCGGGGACCTCCTGGTTCTCGCGCTCCAGCGCCTGCATCACCTGCGGCGGCGAGATGCCGTAGGCGCGCATGGCGTCGGGGTTCAGCTGGATCTGGATCTGGCGGTTGGTGCCGCCCACCAGGTTCACGCCGCCCACCCCGGGGATCGCCTCGAGGCGGGTGCTGATCACCTCGTCGGCCAGCTCGGTGAGCTCGCGCAGCGGCCGGTCGCCGCTCTGCACGGCGATGGACATGATCGGCCGCTCGTTGGGATCGAAGCGGATGATGACCGGGTCCTGGATGTCCTCGGGGAGGGTGCGGCGCATCCGGGCGATCTTGGACTGCACCTCCTGCTGGGCCTCCATCACGTTCACGCCCAGCTGGAGCTGCACGCGGACCAGGGAGCTGCCTTCGAGCGAGGTGCTGGTGATCTCCTGGATCCCCTGCACGGTGTTCAGCGCCTCCTCGATCGGGCGCGACACCTCGCGCTCCATCACCTCGGGGCTGGCGCCGGGGTAGCTGGTCTGCGCCACCACCACGGGGTAGCTGACGTCGGGGTACTCGTCGATGGCGAGGCGACGGTAGCCGGCGATGCCCAGCACCACCAGCGTCACCATCATCATGGTGGCGAACACCGGCCGCCGGATCGATACGTCGGAGAGGAACATCTCGCGCTCCCGGGATCAGCTCGTTAGCGGCCGCCGGCGGCGCGCTCGCCGCCGGGGCCCCCGCCGGGCCGGCCACCCTGGCCGGCCATCCGCAC
>DASQLJ010000649.1:0-5954 GCA_035630095.1 Longimicrobium sp. | reverse complement strand
AGCGAGTAGGGGATGGCGTAGAGGAAGGCGCGCTCGGGGAGGGTGTGGTGGAACGCGGTGTCGAACACCGCCACCTGCGGCACGCCCGGGCCCAGCACGGCGCGCACCGCCTGGATCCCCTTCAGGTTGGCCGGGTTGTGCAGCGGCGCCAGGTCGATGGTGTCCTCGATCCCCCGCAGCACCGCGTCGTCCACCGCCACCGAGTGCACGAAGCGCTCGCCGCCGTGCACCAGCCGGTGCCCCGCCGCGCCGATGTCGGCCAGGCTCGACATCGGCACTCCCGACTCGTCCTTCGCCATCCACCCCAGCAGGTGATCGACCGCGGCGCGGTGGTCGCGCATGGAGTCCTGCCCGGTCACCGGCTCGCCGTCGGCGGCGCGGTACGTCCACACCGCCTCGCCGCCGATGCGCTCGATCTGCCCCCGCGCCAGCCGCCGGTCGGCGTTCGCGACGATGCGTTCCTCGTCCGTGTCCACCAGCTGGAACTTGAGCGAGGACGAGCCGACGTTGAGGACCAGGATGTTCACGAGACAGCCTTTGGGTGCGCGCCACGGTACGTTGCGCGCCTACGGTAGCGCGCCCCCTGCGGACGCGCAACGTCGAACAACCCGGCGTCCGGATCTGCCGCTATAGCGTGAAACTCTCGCTTCCTATGGAGCCGGGGGTGATCGTGACGGTCTTTTCTTCCGCCCGGGCCTCGTCGCCTACCGTCCCGAACACACGGATCAGCCGAAGTCCCGGCTCCAGCGGCGCGAGGGCGGCTGAGTTGCCGCTGTACTCCTGAGGGTCCGCATCGTCCACCTGCACTTTCCATTTGCCCTTCACCGATGCACGATTGGCCAGCGTGAGGTTCAGCGCGCCCGGCACGCTGCTTTGCTTGCGCTGCTTCGCCTCGTCCTGGGCGGCGCGGACGGCATTGTCCACCTCCTTGAGGCTGGCTTGGAACTCCTGCACCCACGTGTTCGTCTCATCGCCCACAATTGAGTTGAGGCGGTTCGCAAACTCCTTGCACTTGGCGAGCATCTGCTCCAGTTGGGCGGCGTTTGGCGCGGCCCCGGCCAGCGTCGCGCGCTGGCATGCCCACTCCATCTCAAACGCTTCCATGGCCGTTCGGATCGACAGCGCCGTCGAGACGTAGCGAATCCACCCGCTAGAAAGCCCGAAGTAGCGATCATATGCCACCAGCGCCGCGGCGAGGCCCACGAAGAACGAGGACCAGAGCGGGTTGATCCGCACCAGTTCATTTCCCTGCCCGTCCCTCAGCAGCGGATCTGCGAGTTGGATGACCAGGGGAAGCAGTCCAGCAGCGGCGATCAGCAGCACCGCCATCACCCGGATGGAAAGACCGCCGCGCTTCTTTGGCACCCGGTTTCGTTGATACCATCCCAGCGCCTCGTCGGCGTCCTTCATGACGTGCGAGTAAACCGCCGCCAGCGAGGTTTCCACGTCTGCCGCGGCCCACGAGAGGTCTCCAAGCGCGCCGGGTTCCAGGTACGACTGCGGTTCTGATGATTTCATCTGTCGGTCTCCACTGGAAAGGGTGCTTAGATTAAGAGATGACACAATTTGTACGGTGACCGGCGACGGGGTCCGCTGCCATCGCAGCGAAGAGTTTCGCCAGGCTGGTCTGGTCTGGCGTGGCACCGGAACCGCCCAGCCGCCGGGTGGGGAACCCCGGCGTGAAAAGCTGCAGTATACTCGGACGGACGTGCGATAAGCGGTTTCGCGAAGGCTACACCGCCGGCCCCGCCGCCTCGGCCAGGTCGATCCCGCGGTCGGCCAGCGCGTGGGCCAGGCGGCGGGAGACGAAGGTGCTCCAGTAGCCGTTCACCACCAGCCCGTGCGCGTCCTGGAAGCGCTTGAGCGCGCCCAGGCTCCCCGGCCCCCACGAGCCGTCGGCGCCGAAGGGCCCCAGGTCCAGCCCCAGCGCCAGCAGCGCGCGCTGGCGCTGGACCACGGTGCTGGTGGGCGTCCAGTAGTCCAGGATCACGCGGTCGGGGTAGATGCCGGCCAGCACGCGGGCGAAGGGGAAGCCGCTCACGTCCACCTTGTAGCCGGGGCAGATATCGTGGTGGCCGTGGTGGTCGTCGGGGCCGATGTGCGGCCAGCGCGCCACGATCTCGCGGCCCACCTCCACCATCATGTTCACCTGCTCGCCCGTCCACGGCTGCACGCGGATCGGCTTGCCGTCGGGGGTGGCGGCGGCGATCCAGTCGTCCTCGGCCATCCCCGGCGCGGTCGCGTAGCCGATGCTCACCGTCTCCACGCCGATGGTGCTGCGCGAGCCCTTGTAGTCGGGGCCCTGCAGGGCGCGGCCGTCCCAGCGCAGCGACTGGCTCTTCCCCGCGTGCCACGAGCGGTTCTCCAGCGTCACGTAGCGGTCCACCCCCTCGGCGTAGCCGCGGCCGACCGCGTAGTGCGCCGATGCCTCGCCGCGCCGCTCGGCGTTGCGGCCGCCCAGCAGCCGGCGGCAGAGCTCCAGGTCCCAGGTGACCGTCCAGTGCCAGGTCACGCCCAGCGGCCGCCCGCCGATCGATTCGGGCCAGCCGGAGCTCACCGCCTGCCCGTCTTCGAGGGGGATCAGGGCGGATTCGCTGGTTTCGAACGGCAGGAGGGCCATGGCGACGTTCGGCGCGCCGGCGGCGGCCGCAGGGGACGAGGGCATCGTTGAGCCGCGGTGTGGAAAAGGCCGGGGCGGACGCGCGGAAGCAGGCGGCCGGAACGGCAAAACGGCGCGGCGGGGATCCAGCGGAACACCCACCGCGCCGCCGGAAAGATGCGGCCCCGCCCGCCCCTCCGTCAACCGAAAGAGCGTGCGAGCTTTCGTCGGATTCGAAGCGGTCGAAGATGAGGCGACGGTGCGAACCCCGGCGATTGTCCGGAGCCCGGAGACGTCGATCGATCCGCGTCTCCTGATCCCCCGAAAACCGCCGTGGACGTCGATCCGATCCGCAGACGGGCGGAACGCGCCGTCAGCGCACCCGGTAGCGCAGCTCGAAGGTGCCCCAGGTGTGCGGGCGGGGCTGCGTCTCGTATTCCCTGCCGCGCGTGAGGGCGCGGTATTCCAGCGTGAAGCCGTCGAAGCGCACGCCACCGCCCAGCTCGTACTCCCACACCAGCGGCCGCCGCTCCACGCGGATGCTGCTGCGGAAGGTGCTGCCGTCCAGGAACAGGTCGCGCGCGACGGCGTTCTGCTGCACCCGAGCCAGCGCGTAGACCGACGTCGAGCCCGCGCCCTCGTCGGCGGCGGCGCTCCACGGGTGCGGGACGGCCCACCCCGCGCGCGCCGCAACACCCGCGTGCGCGCCGACGTGCGCCGTCCCCGCATCCGCCCCCCACGCCGGCGCCAGCGTGGCCACGCGCACGCCGCCGGCGCGCACGTCCGCCAGCAGCACGCGGTCGTCGTAGCGCACGCGGAAGGCGGGCTCGAAGCCGAGCTGGTTGCCCCACCCCGTGGGCGTGTCGAACCCGGCGATGCGGTGCCAGGTGGTGTGCACCGTCTCGCCCAGCGACGCGCGCCCGGTCACCCCCAGCTCCACCCCCACGCTCCGCATCCGCGCGGCGGACTGCACGCTCGCCGTGGCGGAGGCGTAGAGCCACCCCGCGTACGCCCGCTGGCCATCCACCGGCGTCGTGCCGTCCACGTTGGGCGTGAAGATCTTCTGCCCGAACGCCAGCGTGGTGGCCGTGCACGTGCTGTCGGCGGCGACGGCGGGGGTGCAGCGGGGGGCGCGGGGGGCCAGCAGCGAGCCCCACGCCGGCGCGCCCGCCATCTCCACCGACAGCTCCACGCCGTTGGTGTAGTCCTCGTCGGGGCGCTGGCTGGAGGGGATCCAGAAGTCGTACGCGTCGTTGTCCAGCACCAGCCGCACCTCGCGCACCTGCGCGGCGGCGGGCGTGGCCGTCAGCGCCAGGAGGATGGACAGCGAGACGCGGCGAAGGGCGCGGATGGGGATCGAGCCGTCCATGCGGGTGGGGCGGAGGGTTGAGTCCGTCGGCGAAGACGAGCAGGGCGGAGCAGTTGAAGCCTCGCGCAGTTTGCGAGGCTTTTTGTAGTTGTTGCTGCGGCTTCAGCCGCCGGTCAGCGGCGCCCGACGTGGCGGAAGATAGTCCACCGATCGAGCACAGCCAAACGCCGGCGCGCGGCGGCGGCAGCGATCGACTGCGTGCGTGGCATGGGACTGGCGAAGCGGAGTGGGTTTCCGCGGGATGGACTGGAATACACCAGGGAGACGAGCGATGCCCAGAGCGTGGAGCAAGAAGGACGAGCGGCTGTTCGAGCACGTGAAGGAAAGCGAGCTCGACCGCGGGCTCGACCCGGCGCGCGCCGAAGAGATCGCCGGCCGCACGGTGAACAAGCAGCGGCGGCTGGAAGGCCGCACGCCCAACAAGACGACGGAGGGCACCGGCAACCCCAACCGCAACTACGAAGAACGCACCCGCGACGAGCTGTACAACATCGCGAAGCAGAAGGACATCCCCGGCCGCAGCAAGATGGGGAAGCAGGAGCTGATCGAGGCCATCCGCGAAGCCTGACGCGCCCGCGTCCCGACGGCGCCCGCCGCGGCGCCGTCGACGCGTCCGCGTCGAATCAGATGCCCGGCCCGCCCGCCAGGTCGTCGATCGCGCGGCGGACGTAGACCGGCACCATCGCCCGGCGCCAGTCGGGGTCCACGATCATGTTCTCCAGCGGGTGGCACTGCTTGAACGCCTGCGCGGCCACCGCGTCGGCGACCTCCGGCAGGCGCTTCCCCGCGGCGAGGGCGTCCAGCCCCGTCACCACGCGCGGCCGCGCCCCCAGCGCCGACACCACCACCGACAGCGACCGCGCCCTTCCGTCGTCGTCCACGTCCGCCGCGGCGGCGATGGAGAGGAGCGGGAAGTCGATCGAGTTGCGCTGCCGCACCTTGCGGTACGCCGTGCGCACGCCCGGGCCGGGGAGCGGGATGCGGATGCGCACCAGCAGCTCGTCGGGGCGGCGGACGGTGTTCCACTCGCCGTTCGCCACGAAGAACTCGTCGGTCGTCACCGTCCGCACCCCCGCCGCCGACGCCAGCTCCACCGACGCGCCCACCGTGATCAGCACCGGCACCGTGTCGGCCGAGGCGGCGGCGACGCACTTCTTCCCCACCTTCGTCACGTGGCAGACGTCGCCGTCCTTCTTGAGGCAGAATCCCAGCGACTGGCGCCAGAAGAAGCTCTGGTTGTAGTAGGTGCAGCGCGTGTCCAGGCAGAGGTTGCCGCCCAGCGTCCCCTGGTTGCGGATCTGCGGCCCCGCCACCTTCCCCGCCGCCTCGGCCAGCGCGGGGACGATGCGGCGCACCAACGGGCTCCGCGCAACCGCCGACAGCGTCTCCGCCGCGCCGATCACCAGCTGCGCCGCGGCGGGCGACCCGTCGTCCACCGGGTTGCCCGCGGCGTCGGCCAGGGTGATGCCGTGCAGCTCGGCCACGCCCTTGAGCGCCACCAGGTGGCGCGGCGAGAAGAGCCGGTGCTTCATGTTGGGCATCAGGTCCGTCCCCCCGGCGATCGGCATCGCGTCGGGGTTCTCGCCGACCAGCGCGAGCGCGTCGGCGAGGGCGGTGGGGCGGTGGTACGTGTATTCGTGCAGCCGGAGCATCGCTTCCCCGCGGGTCTGAACGGTCGTTCGAATCGGCCGGAAAGATAGGAAGATCGCGGCGAGGGGAACAGGCGGGCGCTCACGCTGCGGCTTCGTGGCTGTCCGTCTTTCGAAACATTGGCGGGGAGGCGTCTCCTCAGCCCCGCGGGCCCTCACCCTGCCGCTGCGCGGCTGTCCCTCTCCCAAAACAACCTGAGTCCGGTCTAAAAAGCCTTGGGGAGAGGTGTGTGCGAAATCCTTGCAGGATGTGCGAACGGATATTAAATTATACAGTGTGGACAACGCCTTTTCCGTTCGCCCTTTGGAGCCGCGCGCCGTGTTCCGCACCAACGAG
>DASQLJ010000648.1:0-2064 GCA_035630095.1 Longimicrobium sp. | reverse complement strand
GCGCAGGCGCTCTACGCCCTGGGCACCGTCGAGAAGGTCGGCAACCTGTACGGGCCCAGCGAAGACACGACGTACTCGACGTACTCGGTGGTGGCGAAGGGCGCCGACCGGGTGCTGGTGGGCCGCCCGGTGGCGAACACGCGCGCGTACGTGCTCGACGCCGGGCTGCGGCCCGTTCCCGTGGGGGTGGCCGGCGAGCTGTACCTGGCGGGTGACGGGCTGTCTCGCGGGTACGCGGCGCGGCCGGGGCTCACCGCGGAGCGCTTCCTCCCCGACCCGTTCGGCGCCGCCGGGTCGCGGATGTACCGGGTGATGGACCGCGTGCGCTGGACCGCGGAGGGGGAGCTGCAGTACTTCGGGCGCACCGACTTCCAGGTGAAGGTGCGCGGCTTCCGCATCGAGCCGGGCGAGATCGAGAGCGTGCTGCTGGAGCACCCGTCCGTGCGCCAGGCCGTGGTGGTGGCGCGCGAGGACGAGCCCGGCGGGAAGCGGCTGGTGGCGTACGTGGTGGCGGAGGCCGGCGCCGAGGTGCCGGTGCCGCCGCTGCGGGCGCACCTCTCCCGGCGGCTCCCCGACTACATGGTGCCGGGCGCGTTCGTGGCGCTCGACGCGCTGCCGCTGACGCCCAACGGCAAGGTGGACCGGCGCGCGCTGCCGGCGCCGGAGCGCGTGGCGGCTCAGCATGCGTACGTGGCACCGCGCACGGCGACGGAGGAGGTACTGGCGGAGATCTGGAGCGTGGTGCTGGGGGTGGAGCGGGTGGGCGTGCACGACGGCTTCTTCGACCTGGGCGGGCACAGCCTGCTGGCCACCCGGCTGGTCTCGCGGGTCCGCGCCGCCTTCCACGTCGAGCTTCCGCTGCGCGCCGTCTTCGAGGCGCAGACCGTCGCCGAGCTGGCGCCGCGCGTGGAGGCGCTGCGGGGGATGGCGGCCGAGGCGCCGCCGGTGGTGCCCGTGCCGCGCGACGGCGCGCTGCCGCTCTCCTTCGCGCAGCAGCGCCTCTGGTTCATCGACCGGCTGGAGCCGGAGAGCGCGGCCTACAACCTCCCCGTCGCCCTGCGGCTGCGCGGCGAGCTGGAGCCGGCCGGGCTGGCGTGGGCGCTCGCGGAGGTGGTGCGGCGCCACGAGGTTCTGCGCACCACCTTCGGCATCGATGCGGAGGGGGAGCCTGTGCAGGTGGTGCACGATCCGGCGCCCGCGCGGCTGCCGATCGTCGACCTGTCGGGGCTGGGCGAGGCGGAGCGGGAGGCGTGGGTCGAGCGGCTGTCGAACGAGGAGGCGGCGCGGCCCTTCGACCTGGCGCGCGACCCGGTGCTGCGCTGCGCCCTCCTGCGGCTGGGCGAGGCGGACGCCGTCGTCCTCTTCACCCTTCACCACATCGCCAGCGACGGCTGGTCGATGGAGATCCTGCAGCGCGAGGTGACGGCGCTCTACGACGCGTGGGCGCGCGGCGAGGATGCCGGTCTCCCCGAGCTCGCCGTGCAGTACGCCGACTACGCGGTGTGGCAGCGGCGCTGGCTGGAGGGCGAGGTGCTGGAGCGGCAGGTGGCGTACTGGCGCAACCGCCTCGGCGGCGCGCCGGCCGTGCTGGAGCTGCCGCTCGACCACCCACGCACGGCGGCCACCGGCGGGCGCGGTGCCAGCCGGGGCTTCTCGCTCTCGCCGGAGCTGTCGCGCGCGGTGCGGGAGCTGGGGCGGCGCGAGGGCGCCACGCTGTACATGACGCTGCTGGCCGCGTGGCAGGCGCTCCTGGCGCGCTACGGCGCGGGCGACGACGTCGTCGTGGGGACGCCGGTCGCCGGCAGGACGCGGCTGGAGACGGAGGGGCTGATCGGCTTCTTCGTCAACACGCTGGTGATCCGCACCGGGCTGCACGGCGACCCCACCTTCCAGGAGATCCTGGGGCGGGTGCGCGACGGCGTGCTCGACGCGCAGGCGCACCAGGACGTTCCCTTCGAGCGGCTGGTGGACGAGCTTGCGGTGGCGCGGAGCCTGTCGCAGACCCCCCTCTTCCAGGTGCTGTTCACCCTCCAGCAGGCAGGGCGCCGCGAGGACGAGCTGCGC
>DASQLJ010000647.1:0-2825 GCA_035630095.1 Longimicrobium sp. | reverse complement strand
CGCGAGATGGGGGTGCGCATGGCGCTGGGCGCCAAGCCCGGCGACGTGGTGGGGCTGATCATGCGCCAGGGGCTGATCCAGCTCGCGATCGGCCTGGTGCTGGGCTCGGGGCTCGCCTTCCTGCTGGCGAAGGGGCTCAAGATCATCCTCTTCCAGGTGAGCTTCATGGACCCGGTGGTGGTGGGCCTCACCTTCGCCGTGCTGATCGTGGCGGCGCTGGCGGCCACGCTGATCCCCGCCTTCCGGGCCACGCGCGTGGACCCGATGGTGGCGCTGCGCTACGAATGACCTCGTCCGCGCCGCCCCGCCGGGGCGGCGCGCCCCCCATCTGCTTCTACCGGAGATCCGCGCGATGAGCACCGAATCGCTGATCCGCCTGGACGGGGTGACCCGCCTGTTCATGACCGAAGAGCTGGAGACGCACGCGCTGGCCGGCGTGTGCCTGGACATCCACCGCGGCGAGTACGTGTCCATCGCCGGCCCGTCCGGCTGCGGCAAGACCACGCTGCTGTCGATCCTGGGGCTGCTCGACTCGCCCAGCAAGGGCGAGTACGTGCTGAACGGCACGCCGGTGGCCGACCTTTCGCCCCGCCACCGCGCCGAGATCCGCAACCGCGAGATCGGCTTCGTCTTCCAGGCGTTCAACCTGATCGGCGACCTGACCGTGGCCGAGAACGTGGAGCTGCCGCTGACCTACCGCGGGATGCCCGTCGCCGAGCGCCGGGAGCGGGTCGCCGCCGCGCTGGAGAAGGTGGGGATGGCGCACCGCATGAAGCACTACCCGTCGCAGCTCTCCGGCGGGCAGCAGCAGCGCGTGGCCGTGGCGCGCGCCATCGCCGGCGGCCCCTCGGTGCTCCTGGCCGACGAGCCCACCGGGAACCTGGACTCGGCCAACGGCGGGCAGGTGATGGAGCTGCTCTCGGAGCTGCACGGCCAGGGGTCGACGATCGTGATGGTGACGCACGACCCGCGCTACGCCGAGCTCGCCGACCGCACCATCCACCTCTTCGACGGCCGCGTGGTGGACGAGACGGTCGGCGCGCACGAGCACGAGCACGCGATGGCGGGCGCGGCCTGACGGGTGCGACGTGTCATGGGGAGTTCGAACAGTCGGTGTCCTGGCCGTCGACGGAGAAGACGGATACGGGCGTGTCCCTCCGCTGCGCTCCGGGCCGGGCTTCGCGCGCCGTAGGCAACGATACCGCCGTTGCCAACGGCGCCGAGCCGCCGTCGCGCCACGGCCCCGCTCGTTTCCGAGACATCGACGCGGGCGCGCCGCCGTCTCGGCCCTCCGGGCGCGAATCCCTCACGCAGTCCGCTCGCGGAACCGACGTTCGTTAGATCCGTATCCGGCGCTGGAGTCCCGAGTCCTGACTTTCTGGTGCAGTGCCGAGTGGTCGATGCCGAGGAAGTGCGCCGGCGCTTCGGTGAGAGCCGGCGCACTTCCGTTCGCCAGGCTTTTCAGGAACATGCGGCTGCCGCGGTCACGAACCACTGCCCGCAACCCCTTGTCGGATCGGGAGATAACGGACACTCCCACGCGATCGCGGTACAGGGCTTGCAAAAGCTTGTAGCACCCTCAGACGGATGAGGGGCACCTGTGACCAGGGGGATCACGATGCCGGACAACGACATGATCGACGACGGCCTGGGCAACCAGCTCGAGGGCAAGGGCAACGACCTCAAGGGCCGTGTCAAGGACGCCGTCGGCGGCCTCACGGGCGACGAGAGCCTCCAGGGCGAGGGCAAGCTGGACCGGCTGAAGGGGAAGATCCAGGACACCTTCGGCAAGGGCCAGGAAGACGTCGGCCGCAAGCTCTGATCGCGGAGCCGGCCGTGGGAAAAGGGGCGGAGGGCCGCAACGGCCTTCCGCCCCTTCCCACGTTCGTCAGCCGCCTCCGAAGAGATGGATGCCCCGGACACAGGGCGAATGAATTCGCTGCAACAACGACACGAAGTCCGCCTTCGCGGACTGCGGTCGCTCGCGTGGCCGAGGTGACGGGGCACGCGACTCGGGCCGTTGCTTCCGAGGCGCTGGAACGGCGTCGGCTGATTGAGGGGATGCGAAAGACCTCCGCCGGACGATCCGGCGGAGGTCTTGGGGCCAGCCCTGGGAGGCCGGTCTCAGCGGTGGCGGCCGTTGCCGCGGTCGAGGACCATGCCGGCGTACCCGTTGTCGGGGTTGCCGCCGCGCCGCAGCACGCGGTCCACGGTGCCGGGGCCGCGGTTGTAGGCGGTCAGCGCCAGCGCGGTGTCGCCGTCGTACTTGCGGATCAGGTCCTTCAGGTACCGGAAGCCGATGCTCAGGTTCACCTCGGGCTTGCGCAGGTCGCTGCGCGTGACGCCCCGCTGGAGCCAGCGCGCCGTGGCCGGCATGAGCTGCGTGAGGCCGATGGCGCCCACCGGGCTGGTCGCGCTGCTCTTGAACCCGCTCTCGGTGCGCACCAGGCCGAACGCGATCTTCGGGTCGATCTGGTTGGCCACCGCCGCGGCGTGGATCTGCCGGGCCAGCGCGGGCGACACGCTGTAGCCGCGCTGGCGGTACTTGGCGGCCAGCTCCTCCACCAGCGCCGTCTTGGCGGTGCCCTCGGCGGTCTTCGCCTTGGGCGCGCCCAGGGCGGCCAGCTTCACCGGCGCCTTCACCACCGTCGCCGGCATGTGCGCGGCCACGGCCTGGCGCACCGTCGCCGGGCGCTGCGGCTGGGCCGTCGTCTCGTTGCCCCCCGCCACCGCCACCACCTGCAGCCCCGCGACCAGCGCCAGCACGCCCTGCAGCGGGCGCGAGCGCAACAGCGAAGCGGTGTCGTTCTTCAGACGCGAACGGC
>DASQLJ010000646.1:0-2162 GCA_035630095.1 Longimicrobium sp. | reverse complement strand
TCGACGGCCCTGGCCGGCGACGGAAAAGCCGGGTGTGGGCGTGTCCCTCCGCTGCGCTCCGGGCCGGGCTTCGCGCGCCGTAGGCAACGATACCGCCGTTGCCAACGGCGCCGAGCCACCGCCGCGCCAGGTCCCCGCTCGTTCCCACGGCGCCGGACGCGGGCGCGCCGGCGTCTCGGCCCTCCGGGCGCGAATCCCTCACGCGAACCACTCGCGGAACCGCGTTCGCGGGATCCGTATCATCGTATCAGTGTGCCCAGTGCCCAGGGCCCGAAAAGCCTCGCGCAGTTTGCGAGGCTTTTCGTAGTTGTTGCTGCGGCTTCAGCCGCCGGTGGCGGGCTGCGATGACTCCCGCCTACTCCGCCGGCGTAATCCGGTGCACGGCGCGCAGCAGTGCGCGGGCCTTGTTCAGCGTCTCCTCGTACTCGGCGGAGGGGTCGCTGTCGGCGACGATGCCGGCGCCGGCCTGCACGTGGGCGCGGCCGCCCTCCGCCGCCACGGTGCGGATGGCGATGGCGGTGTCCATCGACCGGCCGCCCCAGGAAAAGTGGCCCACCGCGCCGGCGTACGGCCCGCGCCGCACCGTCTCCAGCTCGTCGATGATCTCCATCGCCCGCACCTTGGGCGCGCCCGACACCGTGCCCGCGGGGAACGACGCGCGGAACACGTCCACCGCGCTCATCCCCTCGCGCAGCTCGCCCTGCACCGTGCTCACGATGTGCAGCACGTGCGAATACTTCTCCACCAGCATCCGCGTGGGCACGCGCACGCTGCCGTAGCGCGCCACGCGGCCCACGTCGTTGCGGCCCAGGTCCAGCAGCATCAGGTGCTCCGACAGCTCCTTGGTGTCCGCCAGCAGGTCGGCCGAGAGCGCGGCGTCCTCCGCGGCGTCGCGGCCCCGGCGGCGGGTGCCGGCGATCGGCCGCACCGTCACGGTCCCCTCCTCCAGCCGCACCATCACCTCGGGCGACGAGCCCACGAGCTGGAACCCGTCCAGCTCCAGGTAGAAGAGGTACGGCGACGGGTTGAGCGTCCGCAGCGCGCGGTAGAGGTCGAAGGGCGCCACGGAGAGGGGCACGGTAAGCCGCTGCGACAGCACGATCTGGAAGGCGTCGCCGGCGCGGATGTACTCCTGCACCCGGCGCACGCCGTCCTCGTACTGCTCGCGCGTCATGTTGCTGCTGAACGCGGGATCCTCCGGCGGGTCGTCGCGCAGCGCCAGCGGGGCCGGCGGCTCCCCGTCGCGCAGCCGCCGCACGAGCGCGTCCACCTCTTCCCCCGCCGCGTCGTAGCGCCGCCGCAGCTCGGCCCCGTCGTCCCGCGCGCCGGCCACGTCCACCGCCGCGATCACCTTCGCGCGGCCGAAGAGGTTGTCGATGGCGATGACGGCGCCGGTGAGGATGAACAGCGCGTCCGGCAGCGGGATTCCGCCTCCCGGCCCGTCCGGCAGCCGCTCGATCAGCCGCACCACGTCGTAGCCGAAGAACCCCACCGCGCCGCCCCAGAAGCGCGGCAGCCCCGGCACCTCGGCGGGCACGGTGGCGCCGAGCAGCGCCTCGAAGTCGGCCAGCGGGTCGTCGCGCTCACCGCCGTCGGTCCACCCCTGGCCCGGCGCCCACGTCTCCACCCGCCGCCCGGTGAGCCGCCACGCCCCGCGCGGCTCCGTCCCCAGGAACGTCCACCGCGCCCACGTCTCGCCGCCCACCACGGATTCCAGGAGGAAACCGAACGGCGGCCGCGCGATCTTGGCATAGGCGGTGACCGCGGTTTCGGTGTCGAACAGCAGCTCGCGCCACACCGGCACCAGCGTGGCCGTGCGCGCGAGCGCGGCGAACTCGGAGAACGACGGCGTCAGCGTCATGCGGATCGATCGGATGCGGAAGGGACGGCCGGCTGGGCAATGTAAGCGGAGAGCGAGGCCGGGCGAAGTGGTCGGGTGGGGTGGATGGGTGGATGGTGGTGGGTGAGCCGGGTCGATGATGGCGATTGGTGTTGGCGATGGGCTGACGTGCGCGACCGCGGCGCGGCGCCCGTGGGGCGGGCACCCGGGCACGCCGGAACATCGGGGCGCGCGTAGCTCCGCAGGGAGCCACGACGCGGAGGATGCCACCCTCTCCCGGAACGGGAGAGGGTACGCGCCCTCAGGCGCGGGGAGAGGGCCC
>DASQLJ010000645.1:0-6100 GCA_035630095.1 Longimicrobium sp. | reverse complement strand
TGGAGGGCACGTCCTCGAGCGCGCCGAGCGTGAGGTCGCAGGCGATGACGGGGGCCAAGCGCCAGAAGTTGGGCCCGCGCAGCGCCCGTAGCCGGGAGACGCGCAGGTCGTCGGGATCGTAGCCGGTCACGCCGGGGGCGGACTCGTTTTCAGTGGTCGACATGGGTGGGTGCTGGGCGTTCGGCGTGGGCGGGCGCTACCGGCGCGGGTCGCGCCTGCGCTCCCAAGCCTCGGGCTCGCGCAGCCCGCCGCCGCGCGCGGGGGTGCCGGCCGACAGGGCGCGATCGCCGTCGCAGGCGATGCGCCGGGCGAATGCGAAACCGCGCCCGGCGTCAGCCGGGCGCGCCGACATGCGTCCGTCGCCGCGGCGCTCGTCGTCGATGGGGCTCATGCTCGTGTGCTGCGTCTGTCGCGAATCGCTTCCAGAACCCGCGCGGCCGGGGAAGATGCGGCCGTCAGAGGTGTCCGGAAGGGAGGCAGGGAGCATGCCATCCACGGGCACAGGCACGGCTCCAACGGGTCGATGGGTCCCCATGCACGTCCCGGCCTGCGTCGCGACGCGCGGACGGTGACGCGTGTCCGGATCGGCCCCCGCTGCGGCATCCACCGGCCGGATCGCCATCGCGATCATGCAAGGCGCGAGTCGCGGACGGTCGCCGAAGCCGGTTCCTTCACCCCTCCGCCGGATCCCACACCACGCGGCTGAACCTCGTCTCGTGGAACCGTTCGCGGAGCGCCCGCAGCGCCGCGCGACGCGCCTCGTCCGCGCTCTCCGCCTCGACCGTCATCGTCCCCGAGACGCGGTAGCGGACGGCGAACTCCTCCACGATGCGCGGCGCGCCGCCGGTCTTCGCCACCTCCACGACGTCGACCCGCGACCCGGGCCAGGCGGCGCGGAGCTCCTTCTCGGCCTGGTTCTCGGCGTCGGCGATGCCGTAGGCGGCCAGCTCGGCACGTCCCCCGCCCTTCACCGCCACCTCGAACCGCGCCACCGCCGTCAGCGCGGCGGGGCGATGCGGATGGTGTCGCCGGGCTCCTCGGGCTGCGGGGCGGACGTCGTATCCACCGTCACAAGGCTGTCCGGGCCCGGCGACGGAGGCGCCGGGGTGGGGCGGGGGCTGGTCAGCTCGGCAAGCTTGCGCCGGGCGATCTCCAGGTCGCGCTGGTTCACGCTGATGGCGATGAAGCGGTTCAGCGCCACCACCGCGCCCATCGTGTCGCCCTGGGCGATGCGCGCGTCGGCCAGGTGGCTGTACGACAGGTCGTAGTTGGGGTCCTGCCGCGTGGCCGCCTCGAGGAGGGTGATCGCCTCGTCGATCTGCCCCAGCTTGATCAGGGCGAACGCGAGGTGGTCCTTGTACTCGGCGCGGCTGGGGTCCAGTTCCATCGCCTGCCGGAAGAGGTCGGCCGCCTCCCTGTAGTCGTTGCTGCGCACCAGGTCCAGCCCCTGCCGGTCCAGCCGCGGCGCGTCCGACGCCTTCAGCGTGTCGGCGGCGGTGGTGTCCTTCTGCGCGCTGTCGGGGAGGCTGGAGAGGGGCCGGTCGTCGCCCTCGTCGCCCTGCGAGGTGGCGTACCAGATCGCCCCGCCCGCGCCCACCAGCGCCAGCAGCAGCAGCACCCAGACCAGCGGGTGCGTCCCCGTGCGCGGCGCGGCCACCTGCGCGTGCCGGCGCGGCGGCGGGATCGCGGGGCCGGTGCGCGGCGGCACGTCCATCGGCGCCGGCGGCAGCGGGCGGTACGCGGCGGAGGCGCCCGCCATCGCCGCGCCCGCCGCGGGCGCCAGCCGCGTCCGGTCGTCGCCGGCCAGCGCGGTGCGGTCGTCGTCCTCGTCCGTCGCGATCACGGGGCCCGACACGGCGGGGACGGCGGCGGCCGCGGCGGTGCCTTCCACCCGGCGCATGGCGGCCTCCACCGCGTCGGCGAAAGCGCCGGCGTTGGGGTGGCGCGCGCCGGGGTCGTGCTCCAGCGCGCGGCGGATCACCTCTTCCACCTCCGCCGGCACGGCCGGGTTCCTGGCGCGCAGCGAGGGCACCGGCACCGCGATGCCGATCCCCATGCGGTTGCGGTCGGCCTCGGTGAACGGCTTCTCGCCGGTGAGCATCTGGAAGCCCACCGCGCCCAGCGAGAACACGTCCGACGCGGGCGCGAGCTGCCCCTCGCCCACCAGCTGCTCGGGGCTGGCGTAGGCGGGCGACAGCGGGGCGCGGCCATCGCGGGTGAGCGCGGTGTGCGTGTCCTCCTCGTCGATCATCTTGGCGATGCCGAAGTCGAGCACGCGCACCTGCTCGTCGCCCGGGTCGCCGTCGTCCACCAGGAAGATGTTCCCCGGCTTCACGTCGCGGTGGATCAGCCCCTGCCGGTGGCCCACGTTCACGCCGCGCGCGGCCTGCTGCAGGATGCGCAGCGCCAGCGCCATCGGCGGCGGGCCGGAGCGGTGCAGGCGGCTGGCCAGGTCCTCGCCGCGCAGCATCTCCATCACGATGTAGTCCAGCCCCAGCTCCTTGTCGGTGCCGGAGTCGTAGACGGGAACCACGTTCGGGTGGTGCGGCAGGTTGGCGGCGGCGCGCGCCTCGCGGGTAAAGCGGGCGCGCATGCGCTCGCGGCCCTCCGCGTCGGCGGCCACGGCGGTGATGACCTTCACGGCCACGCGCCGCCCCAGCCGCTCGTCGGTGGCCCGGTAGACGGCGCCCATGCCGCCGCGCCCGATCACCTCCTCCACGCGGTAGCGGTCGCCCAGCACCCGGCCCCTCAGCAGCGCTTCGATCCCCGCCATTTCGCCTTGTCTTGCCGCATGTATCGGTGGCTCGCCGGGGACGGGTGGGGCCCCCCGAGCATCGTCGTGTTCGACCCGTCCTGACTGCTGGAACTGCTTCTACTGCTCGAACTTCGTTGGGCGTGTCCCCGCTGCGCGGGGCCGGGCTGCGCGCGCCGTAGGGCACGATACCGCCGTGCCCAACGGCGCCGGGCCCACGGCGGCCCGCCCTGCTTCTACTCTGCTGACGCGATGCGCCCGCGGGCCGCCGCGTTCCCGGCCCTCCGGGCGCGCATCCCTCACGCGTCGGCGCACTTCGGCGGGATGGCCCTCTCCCCGCGCCTGAGAGCGCTCCCCTCTCCCGGAACGGGAGAGGTGGACGGCCTGAGCCGGCCGGAGAGGGCGCGGCGCCTCGGCATGCGAAGTCACCCGTCGCCGCACCACCC
This sequence comes from Longimicrobium sp., assembly GCA_035630095.1. Lineage (GTDB taxonomy): Bacteria > Gemmatimonadota > Gemmatimonadetes > Longimicrobiales > Longimicrobiaceae > Longimicrobium. Next base: position 2,902 of record DASQLJ010000645.1, on the reverse strand, counting down.
GTCGCCGCACCGACCGTCCCCGACGCCTACCCGAACCGCGTCGCGTCCGGGTCCATCTCCACCTCGGGCGGCGCCTCGGCGTCCTCGGCGTTCGACTCCTCCGCGGACGCGTCCTCCGCCGCCGGGCGCAGATCGGCCAGGCGCAGCACCGGCCCGTGCTCGCCGATGCGCATGGGGGTGTCGGGCTGCACCCACGCGGTGTGGTCGGCCATCAGTTCCTCCAGCATCAGCTCGCCCTTGCTGCGGTTGGCGCCGGGGATCTCGTTGCCGTTCACGTGCAGCGGGTTCAATCCCACGTTGTACGCGGTGAAGCCCACCTCGTCGCCGCGCGGCGCCCACACCAGCGCGAGCTGGCGGCGGCTCACGTGCGGCGCGTTGGTGATCGCCACGTCGGCGCGCAGGTCGGGGTTGTCCGTCTGCCGCCCCACGGTTGTCATCGGGTTGGGGATCGGGAAGCGCTCGCGCTCCTCCCCCTCCTCGCTCTCCACCACCAGCACGAAGCGCTCGCCGTCCCACCGCCCCGGCACCGGCGCCGCCGGCTGCGCGGGCTGCGGCGGCTGCGGGACGAAGCCGTCCAGCCGCGTCGCGTCCGGGTCGACGGAAGGCGCGGACGGCGCCGCGGGGGCGGACGGGATGGGCGCGGCCTCCACGCGCGCCGGCTCGGCGGGGCGCGGCGCGATCACCGTCTCGTTCGCCGCCGCGGCCACGGCGGCCACGGAGGGGCCGGTGGGGATCGGCGGCGCGGCGAGGGGCGCGGCCTCGATCGCGGGGCGCGGCGTGGGCTCGGGCCGGGGCGGCTGGAACGGCTCGGGGTCGGGCTCGTCGCCGCGCCGCGACGCCACGCGGAAGAGCGGCGCCCCCGGCGAGGCCGCGGCGCGCAGGCGCACCTTGTAGGCGCGGTCGTACAGCGAGCCGTGGCGCATGCAGCTGTCCGTCAGCTCGCGCTCCAGCTCGGGCGCCACCGGCTGCACCGCCGTGGCCGCGTCGGGGCGCAGCGTCACCACCAGCGTGCTCTCGGGGAGGATCTTCTGGTAGCGGTCGGGGATCGCGCGCTGGTTCTCGCGGTCGATCAGGTCGCCCAGCGCCAGCTTGATCTCGGGCACCGCCTCGCGCAGCAGCGTGTCGAGGAGCGGCTCCTGGCCCGACGCCTCGGGGGTGGAGATCAGGTCGCTCATGGGCGCGCGGGGGTGCGGGGCGCCGCGGCGGGCGCGGCCGGCGGGGGCGCGGTCACCACCGCCGGGGCGGCGCCGTCCACCGCGCTGGCCGGGAGGCGGCCGGCGGTGTCGGGCGGCAGGCGCAGGGCCAGCGAGTCCATGCTGCGGCGCATCCCGGCCACGTCGGCGCGGGTGGCCTCGGCGGCGGCGCGCGCCTGGGTGGCGGTCAGCGCCCCGTAGCCGCCCAGCGCCAGCGCCAGCACCGCCAGCCCGGTGGCCACGGCGCCCAGCGGCGAGCGTCTCGTCGTCACGTCGTCGTCCGGAGGGTTGAGGGTTCCGCGCCGGGCCTCCGCGGCCCGCGGCCGGTCCACCGTCTCGTCGGGCGAGCGGCGGGGCCCGCCGGCAGTCGCGCCGGGGCTCGGCAGGGTGGCGTCGTGCGGCGTGGCGCCGGGGTCGTCCGGCAGCACGCGGATCACCACCGCGGTGTAGTTGTCGTCGGGGCCGCGCTCCTCCACCTTGCGCGTAATCGCCTCGCAGGCGGCGGCCGAGGAAGGGAGCGTCATCGTCTCGCCCAGCTCGTCCAGGCGCATGGCCTTGGTCACGCCGTCGCTGTGCAGCAGGTAGGTCCACCCCGCCTTCACGGGGATCCACACCGTGTCGGCCTCGCCGCCGTGGCCCACGGCGCGCTGCAGGCGGTTGGCGCCGGGGCTGTCGGGGATCTCGTCCAGCGCGATCTCGCCCGCCTCCCACCGCGCGAACGCCGGCGTGTGGTCGCGCGTCTCCAGCCGCACCACCCCGTCGGGCGAGCGCGAGATCACCCGCACGTCGCCCACGCTCGCCGCGATCCAGCCGATCTCGCCCGAGCGGTCCTGCACCAGCGAGATCACGGCCAGCGCGCACCCCATCCCCTCCAGCTTGGCGGGGTCGCCGCCGGCGGTGCGCGCCACCGCCTCGTCGGCCGCGCGGATGGCGTAGCGCGCGGCGTCGAGCGAGCGGATCGGCCCGGCGCCGGCCACCGCCTGCAGCGCGGTGTCGGCGGCCACGCGCCCGGCGCGCTGCCCCCCCATTCCGTCGGCCACGGCGATCAGCCCCAGCTGCGGGAACTGGGTCACCGTGAAGGCGTCCTGGTTCTCGTTGCGCGGGCCCTGCGCGCTCGCGCCGGCCACGTCGAACACCATCCCGTAGGCGCGGATCGGCCCGGGCGATTCCACCGTCATACGACCCGCACTCCTTCCGCTTCGGCCCGCTCGTCGGGCGCGTCGAGCACGTGGCCCAGGCGTTCCTCCGAGGTGCGTTTGTGGCTGATCCCGGCAATGAGCCCCACCGCGAAGGCGCTGGCCAGCAGCTTGGCGCCGCCGTGCGCCGCGAAGGCGGCCGCCACGCCGGTCAGCGGGATGATCCGCATGTCGCCCAGCGCCGCCAGCCAGAACGGCACCCCGATCAGCATCGCCAGCCCGGTGACCACCGTGCGCTCGAAGGCGCCCCGCTCGCGCACCGCGGCGCTGAACAGCTCGATCAGGAATACCGTGTACACCAGCACCAGCGCCACCCCTCCGAACCACCCCCACTGCGCCGCGATCAGCGTGAAGAAGCCGTCGTCGGCGGCGTTGGGCGCTGTCTCGCCGTGGCCGCGGCCGGGGCCCTCGCCCATCCACTCGCCGGTCAGCACGTTGGCGTCGAAGAGCTTGATCTGGTGCAGCTTGTCGGCCCAGCGCTGCTGCTCGGCCGGCGCCATGGTGGAGAGCTCA
>DASQLJ010000644.1:0-3745 GCA_035630095.1 Longimicrobium sp. | reverse complement strand
GAAGGCGGACTGTGTGCCGTTGTAGCCGCGAGTTTACTCGCATATTGGGATATCCGGGCACGTTGGAATATCCGGGCACGTTGGAATATCCCGGCACGTTGGAATATCCCGGCACGTCGGGATATCCGGGCACGTCGCGGTATCCAGGCACGTTGGGATATCCGGAGATCCTGATCCTGCAACGACGCGGGGCGCCGGGCACGATCGCCCGGCGCCCCGCGCCCCGTCCGAACCCCGGCCGAGCTTAGCGGCTGGACGAGCCCCGGCCCTGCTGACGGCCCTGGCCCTGGCGGCCCTCGCCGCGCTCGCCACGGCGCTCGCCGCGCTGCTCGCGCAGCTTGCGGTACTCGGCGAGCTGGGTGCCGTTGAGCACGCGCTCGATCTGCTGCTCGGTCTGCTGGCGCAGCGCGCGCATCTGCTCGAAGCCCTGGCGGCGCTGGCCGTCGTCACCCTGCCGCGCGCGGTCCTGGCCCTGGCGCTGGCCGTCGCGGGTGCCGCGGAGCTGCGCGAAGCGCTGCTGCTCCTGCTCCAGGATGCGGCGCACCTGCGTGGCCTGGCCCTGGTTGAGGTTCAGTCGGCGGGTGAGCTGCGCCACGCGCTGCTCCAGGCGCTGCGCGGGGTCCTGCCGCTGGCGCCGGCCCTGAGCCTGCTCCTGCCCCTGACGGTGCCCCTCGTGCTGCTGCTGGGCCGCGGCCGGAAGCGCCACGCCGAACGAAAGGGCGGCGGCGAGGGCCAGGCGCGAGAACGTCATCTTCATCATCTTAGATCCTCGATGGTTGTGTCGTTGGTCCCTGCGTCGGTCCCCACGGCCGGCGTTCGTCGATCGCACGTTCGCCGCCTCGTGAGCACCGCGGATGGATCATAGTGGCGGAAGCCCCCGCGCGGTCCCCCTCGGCGGCCGACCTGCACCCCGATGATCCGAACTGCACCGCGGCCGACACGAACGAGCAGGGAAGTGATTGCGGCGCATCGGGATGGAGGTGAGTCACGGGGAGTCGCGTCGATCTGCATCCCCCGTGGTGCCCGGCTGTAGCAGATGCGCTCCGCGCGGCGCTGGACGGCGAGGTTGGGCACCGGCCTTGCCCCGGTCACGCCGCTCCGATAGACACAAACGCACGGAACCGATACGGGAGACGGATACGGTGGAATCGACGGTACGGCCGGGCGGGCGCTCGCCGCTGGGCGCCACGTGGGACGGCGAGGGGGTGAACTTCGCCGTGTATTCCGAGAACGCGACCGCGGCGGAGGTGTGCCTCTTCGACAGCGACGATCCGACAAACGAGACCGCGCGCGTCCGCCTGCGCGAGACGACGGCGCACGTGTGGCACGGCTACGTGCCGGGCTTGAAGCCGGGCCAGCTCTACGGCTTCCGCATGGACGGGCCGTACGAGCCCGCGCGCGGGCTGCGCTTCAACCCCTTCAAGCTCCTGCTGGACCCGTACGCCAAGGCCGTGGCCGGCGAGGTGGACTGGACGCAGCCGGTGTTCGGCTACCCGCTGGGCGACCCCGGCGCCGACCTGGTGATGGACGAGCGTGACAGCGCCGCCGGCATCCCCCGCGGCGTGGTGGTGGACAACGCCTACGACTGGGAGGGCGACCGGCCGCCGCGCACACCGTGGCACCGCACGGTGATCTACGAGGCGCACGTGAAGGGGCTCACCATGCGCCATCCGAAGGTGCCGCCCGAGTTGCGCGGCACCTACGCCGGCGTGGCGCACCCCGCGGTGATCGAGCACCTGCGCTCCATCGGCGTGACCGCGCTGGAGCTGCTCCCCGTGCACGACTTCGTGGACGACAACTACCTGCTGGAGAAGGGGTTGAGGAACTACTGGGGATACAACACCCTGAACTACTTCAGCCCCGACGCGCGCTACTCGGGGAGCGGCGACCGCGGCGGCCAGGTGCGCGAGTTCCGCGACATGGTGAAGGCGCTGCACCGCGCGGGGATCGAGGTGATCCTGGACGTGGTGTACAACCACACCGCCGAGGGGAACCACCTGGGGCCCACGCTCAGCTTCAAGGGGATCGACAACCCCACCTACTACCGGCTGGTGGCCGGCAACCCGCGCTACTGCATGGACTACACGGGCACCGGCAACTCGCTGAACACCCGCCACCCGCAGGTGATCAAGCTGGTGAACGACTCCCTGCGCTACTGGGTGCAGGAGATGCACGTGGACGGCTTCCGCTTCGACCTGGCGCCCACGCTGGCGCGCGAGGAGCACGGGGTGGACCGGCTGTCGAGCTTCTTCGACGTGATCCACCAGGACCCGGTGCTCAGCGAGGTCAAGCTCATCGCCGAGCCGTGGGACATCGGCGAGGGCGGCTACCAGGTGGGCAACTTCCCCGTGCTGTGGACGGAGTGGAACGGCGAGTACCGCGACTCGGTGCGCAGCTACTGGCGCAGCGAGCCGAACACGGTGAGCGAGGTCGCGTACCGCCTCACCGGCAGCAGCGACCTGTATGGCGGCGACGGCCGGCAGGCGTACGCCAGCATCAACTTCGTCACCGCGCACGACGGGTTCACGCTGCACGACCTGGTGACCTACGACGAGAAGCACAACGAGGCCAACGGCGAGGACAACCGCGACGGCCACGGCCACAACCTGTCGTGCAACTTCGGCGTGGAGGGCGAGACCGACGACCCCGGGGTCATCCACCAGCGCGAGAAGCAGAAGCGGAACCTGCTGGTCACCCTCCTCCTCTCGCAGGGCGTGCCCATGCTCTGCGGCGGCGACGAGATCGGGCGCACGCAGCGCGGCAACAACAACGCCTACTGCCAGGACAACGAGATCAGCTGGCTCGACTGGGAGCTGGACGAGCGGCGGCAGGACCTGTGCGCCTTCGTGCGCCGCGTGGCCGGGCTGCGCCGCGACCACCCCATCTTCCGCCGCCGCAGGTTCTTCCAGGGGCGCAAGATCCGCGGGTCGGAGCTGGAGGACGTGAAGTGGCTGCGGCCGGACGGGCAGGAGATGGACGACGACGACTGGGGGACCCACTTCGTGCGCAGCTTCGCGATGCTGCTGGGCGGCGACGCGATGATGGAGTGGAACGACCAGGGCGAGCGCGTGACCGACGACACCTTCGTCCTCTGCTTCAACGCCGCGCCCGACGGCGTGGACTTCGTCCTCCCCGGCACCCCGCACCCCATGCGCTGGGAGGTCGCGCTCGACACCGCGCGCCCCGACGCCGAGCAGCCGGGCACGGAGCTGAACGCCGGCGCCACCCTGCACCTCGAAGGCCGCTCGATGGTGGTCCTGCGCAGCCTCGAAAACGGCGACACCCCCAACGTCCCGTTGTCGTAGCCGTTCGGGGGCGTCAGATGAGCGAAGGTCCCGTATCGACGCTCGATGCGGGGTCTTCGCACTGTCGACGACCACGGTGGCGTGATGGGCGTGCGGTATCGAAAGGCGGATGCGGTATCGAAAGGCGGATGAATCCGCAACTGGGCTAGCTGCGGATTCATCCGCCTTTGGGGACCGGTGCCGAGGACAAACACCCGTTGCCCCAGGTGTTTCCCCCGGTTAACGTTGCGCTCTCCCCTTCATCATCCGCAGCCCCATTCGAAGCAGCCCGATGCACCCTGCAACGCCTCTCGAGCGCCGTGCGTCCGTGTGGATGCTGGCGGAGACGTTCCTCGTCTTCGGCGGCTTGTTCGTCGCGACGCTGCTCTGCTGGTGGAGCGACGTCGCGTTCCGGACGCCGTTGCTTGCGGCGCTGGTCGTGATGCAGGGGCTGTGGCTGG
>DASQLJ010000643.1:0-19426 GCA_035630095.1 Longimicrobium sp. | reverse complement strand
CGATGTCCAGCTGCCGCTCCGGGGAGCCGAGGACGGCCTCCAGCTCGGCGATGCGCGACTCCAGCTCGTCCAGCCGGTCGCGCAGCTCGCGCCCCTCCAGCTGGGTGAGCCGGGAGAGGCGCATGGAGAGGATGGCCTCGGACTGCCGCTCGTCCAGCTTCAGCTCCTTCTCCAGCTTCCGCGCCGCCGTCTCGCGGGTGCGGGAGGAGCGGATGATCTGCACCACCTCGTCGATGCGGCCGAGCGCCACCAGGAGCCCGCGGAGGATGTGCGCCTCGTCGCGCGCCCGCTCCAGCTCCCACCGCGAGCGGCGGACAACCACCTCCACGCGGTGGTCGCGGTAGCGCTCCAGGATCTCCTTGAGGGCGAACTCCTTCGGCACGCCCTTGTCCAGCGCCAGCGAGATCACGCCGAAGGTGGACTGGAGCGCGGTCCACTTGAAGAGCTGCCCCAGGATCCTGGTGGCGTCCGCGCCGCGCTTGAGCTCGACCACGATGCGGATCCCGTCGCGGTCGCTCTCGTCGCGCAGGTCGCTGACGTCGGTCATCTTCCCCGAGCGGGTCAGCTCGGCGATCTGCTCGATGATGCGCGACTTGTTGGTGCCGTAGGGGATCTCGGTCACCACCAGCTGCTCGCGCCCGTTGCGGCGGCTCTCCTTGTAGAACCGCGCCCGCATCACCACGCGGCCGCGCCCCCTGGTGTACGCGTCGCGGATCCCGGCGGTGCCCACGATCAGCCCGCCGGTGGGGAAGTCGGGCCCGGGGACGTGCGCCATCAGGTCGTCCACGGTGCACTCGGGGTCGCCCAGCAGGTGCAGCGTGGCGGCCACGATCTCGCCCAGGTTGTGGGGCGGCACGTTGGTGCTCATCCCCACGGCGATCCCGCTGCTCCCGTTCACCAGCAGGTTGGGGATGCGCGCGGGAAGCACCCGCGGCTCCTCCAGCCGGTCGTCGTAGTTGGGGGCGAAGTCGACGGTGTCGCGGTCGATGTCGGCCAGCATCTCGCCGGCGATCGGGGAGAGGCGGGCCTCGGTGTAGCGGTACGCCGCCGCGTTGTCGCCGTCGATCGACCCGAAGTTCCCCTGCCCGTCCACCAGCGGGTAGCGCAGCGCGAACTCCTGCGCCATGCGCACCAGCGAGTCGTAGACGCTGGCGTCGCCGTGCGGGTGGTACTTGCCCAGCACGTCGCCCACCACCGTCGCGCTCTTCTTGTACGGCCGCGTGGGGGTGAGCCCCGCCTCGTGCATCGCGTAGAGGATGCGGCGGTGCACCGGCTTCAGCCCGTCGCGCACGTCGGGGAGGGCGCGCTGCACGATCACGCTCATCGAGTAGTCCAGGAAGGACTCCCGCATCTCCTCCTCGATGAGGCGGGGAAGGACTCGCTCGCGTTGCGTGGTGGCGATCATCGAGTGGGTAGGCGCTTGGGACGGCGGCGGTGCACGGCTCGGGGCGTGGCGACGAGCAACAGAATGCGCCCGCGGCGAGGCGGGCGAAAGGTGCGCGTCCGGTACACCGCACGCAAGGTGGTGTTCGGTTTGTTTTCGGTGGGATGGGGATCGGGGCAAACGACAGAGGGCAGGAATCGACGAGTGCCGCGAGGGAACACTTGCACCTCGACTCCGCGGGCCCTCACCCTGCCGCTGCGCGGCGGTCCCTCTCCCAAAACAACCTGGGAGAGGGACTTGGGGCGCTTCGCGCCGGCTACTTCATCGCGGGGCGGATTCGGCGCTCCCCGCTGATACTTCCGCCTCGAAAGATGATCGCACGAAGAGGCTCGCGAGGCGCGCGTAGTTCTCCCCTCCCCCATCCTCCCCCCTTGTGGGGGAGGGGCCGGGGGAGGGGGGGAGTCGGCGCTCGGCCGGCGCCGTCTACCCCCGGGCGCTACCCCGCCGCCGGCTGCTCGCTGGCCGCCGCGGCGTCCCCCGCCCGCGGCGCACGGGGCGCTTCTTCCGCGCGTTCGCCCTGGCGCGGGCGCGGGCGGCGGCGCGCTGGCGGGCGGCTTCGGCCACGGCGGCTGGGGTGCCGGGGCGCGGGCGGATCGGCACGTCGAAGATGGAGCGCGCCGCGGCGTCGGCCACCGCGCGGCGGATGTCCAGGATCTGCCCCTGCGTCCCCGCGTCGTAGGTGCGGTTGGTCAGGAGGATCACGAACATGTCGCGCTCGGGGTCGATCCAGATCGACGTTCCGGTAAAGCCGGTGTGCCCGTACGAGCGCGCCGAGACGTAGTCGCCCGCCGAGCTCCGCCGCGCCGGCGTGTCCCACCCGATGGCGCGCGTCTCGGCATTCGCCTGCTTCGTGGTGAACGCGCGCACCGTGCGCGGCGACCAGATGCGCCGGTCGCCGTACGAGCCGCCGTTCAGCAGCGTCTGCGCGTAGATCGCCAGGTCGCTGGCGGTGGAGAACAGCCCCGCGTGCCCCGCCACCCCGCCCAGCCGGAACGCGTTCCCGTCGTGCACCCCGCCGCGCACCGGGTACGGCCGCTGCCCGCTCTCCTCCGAGGGCACGGTGCGGCTCCACCACACCAGCGGCGGGTTGTACATGGTGGACGCCATCCCCAGCGGCGCGAAGACGCGCCGTGCCACGAAGCGGTCCAGCGGCTCGTCCGCGCGCCTGTTGACCACCTCGGCCATCACGATCATCCCGAAGTCGCTGTACAGCACGCGCTTCCCCGGCTCGGCGGTCAGCTCGCTGCGCAGCACCCGGCGAAAGGCGGCGTCGGGCTCGGCGGTGCCGCCGTACAGGTCGGCGCCCGCGGGGAGGCCCGAGGTGTGGGTCATCAGGTTCCACACCGTCACGTCGCCGCGCCCGCCGCCGCGGAACTGCGAGAGGTAGCGGTAGACGGGGGTCTCCAGCTTCACCTTGCCGTCGTCCACCAGCGACATCACCGCCGGCGTGGTGCCCACCACCTTGGTCAGCGACGCCACGTCGAAGAGCGTGGCGGACGGGTCCACCGGCCCGCCGGCCACGCGGCCGTAGCCGCTCAGCTTCACCAGCCGCCCGCGCCGGCCCACGGCGACCGTGGCGGCGGTGAAGACGCCGGTGTTCACCCCGCGCTGCAGCACGGCGTCGATCCTGGCCAGCGAGTCGGCGGTCATCCCCGCGTCCTTCGCGGGGGCGCGCACCAGCGTGCGCGCCGGCGGCCAGGCCACGCGCGGCGCGGGCGCCGGCGCGTCGCCCCGGCGGATCTCGCCGAAGAGCGCGCGCACCGCGGCGGCCTGCGCCTGCGGCCCTGCCCCCCACACCAGCACCGCCGTCCGCGCCCGCGGCAGCCGCCGCGCGGGGTCCGCCGCCAGGGAGACGTGCACCAGGCGCCGGCTCACCGTGTCGCGCGCGAAGCGGATGCTGTCCGCGCGGAACCGGGCCGTGTCGCGCCGCGCGGCGGCCGAGGTGTCGCGCGCCGGGGCGGCGGTGGTGATGCGGTCCACCAGCGGCACCGGCGCGCCGGGCGCGTCCACCACCACCGCGCAGTCCGCGTCGTTGCCGGGGAAGTCCGCCAGCCGCGAGAGCGTTCCCCGCCGCGCCGCGGCCCAGGTGTTCAGCCGCAGCAGCGCGGGGACGCGCCGCGCCAGCTCCGCCGCCAGCACGTCGCCGCGGGCGGAGGGGTGGGCGACCAGCACCGTCTTGCGGCACCCCTGCAGAGCGGGGACGGGGCCGAAGGTGACGGCGGTGCGCTCGAAGGCGGTGGACGCGGTCGCCAGCGTCCGCGCCGAGCGCAGGGCGGGGCGCACGCTGTCGGCCGGCGGCAGGCCCAGGCCGGCGCGCTCCTTGGCGGCGAACACGCGGCGGACCGCGCGGTCGATCGCGTCGCGGGGGATCGCGCCGCGCTCCACCGCCGCGGTCAGCGAGTCGGCCAGCGCGGCGGGGTCGTCCACCCCCGTCAGCAGGTCGGCGCCCACCTGCAGCGCCGCCACCGCCGCGGGGAGCACGCCGAAGCGGCGCGCCAGCGGGCCCTCGGGCGCAAGGTCGGCGATCACCAGCCCGCCGAAGCCCAGGTCGCGCCGGATCATCCCCTGCACGGCCACGCCCGAAAGCGGGAGCGGCGCCGTGTCAGACGTGAGGGCGGGGAGGGAGACGAAGCCGGGCTGCACGGCGGCAGCACCGGCGTTCACAGCCGCCTTCAGCCAGTCGAGCTGGATCACCCCCAGCGCCGCGCGGTCCCACGGCAGCACCGCCAGCGCCGTGTCAGTGGACGCCGGGCGGAACGCCGTCACCGCCGGGGGCGCGCCGCCCGCCGCCAGCGCGCGGACGAAGGCGGCGTACGCGGCCGTCCCCTCCGCCGACAGCGAGGCGGGGAGGACGCCGGCGGTGTCGCTGGGGAGGCCGGGACCGCCCATCAGCAGCAGGTTGGCGCCCACCGCCCGCGCCTCGGCCGCCATCGCGGCGCCCACCTCGCGCGCCAGCTTCGCGTCGCCCAGCAGCGCCACCCCGTCGGCCGAGGGCAGCTCCGTCGCGCCGGAGAAGGTGCCGCCCATGCCGCCGTCCACCCGCGCCGCCACCAGCGGCCCCATCGGCAGCGCGCGCAGCGAGTCGGCCAGCGCGGCGGCGGCGCGCGCGTCTCCGGCCGGGAGCTCCACGGCGCCCACGCCCTCGCGCGCCCAGCGCAGCAGGCGCACGCGCGAAGAGTCGCCGGGCGCGGGGGCCAGGACGGAGGCGGGGGCGCGCACCGCCAGGAGCTGCGCCACCTTCTGGCGCGGGGTGAGGCGGGCCAGCCGCGCCTCGCTCCACGGCGACTCGGGCTGCGGCCGGCGGCACCCGGCGGCGGCGAGGCACGCCAGCGCGGCGGCCAGCGCCAGCGGGCGGGCGCGGCGGAAGGCGGCGGAACGCCGCGAGGGCGGCATGGGCTCGGAAAGGCTGCGGATCACTCGGGCACCGGTTGCGGGACTCGACCCGTTCCGGTGGCAGGAAACGGACCCGGCGGTGAGGCGCCGGCGCGGCAGCGGTGTGTCACGCGTGTCCCATTGCAAACAGATGACGCCACGGATTCGCCAGCGGATGCGCCATTCCGCGACGGTTCGGCCGTGGCTTGGGATTTGCCGCGTTACGCCGGCGTCACCGTGAGAGGTAACCTGCCGAAACACCACGGCGCGTCCCTTCCCCGGACGGGAGGCGCCGCGCCCTCCCCGCCCGTCGGCAGTCGGCCACGCCTCCAAGGCAATATCATCGTCAGCCTTCGGGCTCCGGACCCGGCCGGACCGCGCCACCGCATGCGGCGCGCCGGCCCGATGCGATACACATGAGCGACACACCCGCCACGGTCTTCGTGGCCGACGACAACCCGTCCATCCTGCTGGGCCTGGACCGCGCGCTCAAGGCGCGCGGCTACGACGTGCGCACGGCGGCCACCGGCACCGCCGTGCTGCGCCTGATGCAGGCGTACGCCGGCACCCCCGACCTGGTGCTGCTGGACGTGATGATGCCGGAGATGACCGGCATCGAGGTGCTGCGCACGCTGCGCCGCGACGAGCGCTGGGCCGACGTGCCGGTGGTGCTGATCACCGCCACCAACGACGGCGCGCTCCCGGTGTCGGCGCTGCGCGACGGCGCGGTCGACTTCCTCACCAAGCCCTTCCGCCTCGACGAGCTGCTGGCGCGCGTGGACGCGCACGTCACCCGCAACCGCGAGCTGCGCCGCGCCCGCGAGCAGGCGCGCATCCGGCTGCAGGCGATCGACCTGATCCGCGAGCTGAACCGGGTGGTGAGCGCCGACGAGATGTTCGACCTGGTCACCGCGCGCACCGCCCAGGTGCTGGGGGTGTCGCGCTGCTCGGTGCTGGTGGTGGAGCGCGGGGCGCGGGTGGCGCGCATCGAGGCGTCGTCCGAGGCGACCTTCGCCGACGGGCAGCTCCTGGAGCTCGACCAGTACCCCGAGATCCGCCACGCGCTGGAGACCGGCGGCCCCGTGGCGGTGCGCGACGTGGCCGCCTCGCCGCTCTTCGACGGGGTGCGCGAGGCGTGGGCCCGGCGCTCGGCGCCCCCGGTGCGCTCGGTGGTGGTGGTGCCGTTCCCGGTCAGCGACACGCTCACCGGCCTCTTCGTGGAGCGCTCGGTGGCCGGCGAGCCCGAGCTGGGCGAAGAGGCGGTGGAGCTCGCCGAGCGGGTGGTGGAGGCCATCGTGCAGGCGTGCGACCGGGTGCAGGTGTTCGAGCGGCTGATGCAGCAGCGCAAGCACCTGCACGACCTTGCGCACACCGACCCGCTCACCGGCGTGGCCACGCGCCGCGCCGTGGAGGAGTACCTCCGCGCCCAGCTCCAGGTCGCGCGCGAGCGCGGCGAGGAGCTGAGCGTGGTGGTGCTCGACCTCGACCGCTTCAAGCAGATCAACGACGGCTTCGGCCACCCGGCCGGCGACGCGGTGCTGAAGGCGCTGGGCGCCTGGCTGCGCTCCGAAAGCTCGCTGCGCACGCACGACCGGCCGGGGCGCTACGGCGGCGACGAGTTCGTGGTGGTGCTCCCCGGCACCGGGCCCGAGGGGGCGCGGCGCTTCGCCGAGCGGGCGCGGAGCGAGTTCTCGCAGATCCCGTTCGCGTTCGGCGCGGGGACGGTGCGGGCCAGCCTCAGCGCCGGCGTAGCCTCGTGGCCCGACGCGCAGGCGGCCACGGCCGACGAGCTGGTCGCGTGCGCCGACGCGGCGCTGTACATGGCCAAGCAGCAGGGGCGCGACCGGGTGTGTCTCGGGGGGGCGGCGGTGGTGGGCTGCTGACGGGACGAAATCGATCGATCGCGGGAAGAGCGCGACGCGCCGGGTCCGGGTGGATCCGGCGTTTCGTTTTTTACGGCGGTTCGGGCGTGTTCGGCGCTGGGGCGCCGAACCGGGCTGCGCGCGCGGTAGGCAACGATACCGCCGTTGCCAACCGCGCCGGGCCCACGGCGGCCCGCCCGGGCATCGTCTCGATCCGAGATGACGCTTTGGGCGGGCCGCCGCGTTCCCGGCCCTCCGGGCGCGCATCCCTCACGCACGGGCGCGCTTCCGCGGCTTTTCATCGATCCTCCGCATCCGAATACGGTGCAGTATCGACGGATGACCCGCGGCCGACGGTACTTCTACTTCCGACGGTCGACGGAATCCCGCGCGCCGTTGCCGGGCGCGGGCGGGACGCGCACCTTCTCCCCCGGAAAAGCGAGTCACGCCGCGGGGCGCGGAACCTGCGACGGCTGGCGTGACTCGGAACGGCCATGGAACGGGAGAGAGCGTTGCGTCCGCTGATCGTCATCACCACCACGCTCGCGCCGGCGGGGAACCACAACCTGCCGTCGGTGCGGCTGAACGTGCAGTACCTGACCGCGGTGGAGCAGCCGGGCGGCACCGCCGTGCTGCTCACGCCCGCCCACGACGCCGACTCGGTGCGGCACCTGGTGGAGGTCGCGCACGGGCTGGTGCTCAGCGGCGGCGAGGACGTGGCGCCCGCGCTCTACGGCCAGGAGCCGCACCCCGAGCTCGGCAGCGTGAACCCGCTGCGCGACGCGGTGGAGATCGCCGCGCTCGAGGTGGCGCTGGAGCGCGGCATGCCCGTGCTCGCCATCTGCCGGGGGATGCAGCTGCTGAACGTGGCGCTGGGCGGAACGCTGTACCAGGACCTCGCCGCGCAGCGCGAGGGCGGCCTCCTGCACGAGCAGAGCGCCCCCGTCACCCACCCCTGGCACCACGCCGACGTGAAGCCCGGGAGCGGGCTGGAGGCGATCTTCGGCACCCGCGAGCTGTTCATCAACTCCTTCCACCACCAGGCGGTGGACCGGCTCGCCCCCTCGCTCGAGGCCACGGCCTGGGCCGAGGACGGGCTGGTCGAGGGCGTGGAGGGGAAGGACCATCCCTGGCTCTACGGCGTTCAGTGGCACCCCGAGCGCGGCGAGGCCGAGTCCCCGGCCAACGAGCAGCGCGACCCCGACCGGCGTCTCTTCTGGGCCTTCATCCAGGCCGCCCGCGAGTTCGCCGCCCGCGCCGCCGAGCGCGAGCCCGAGACCGCGATGGCCGACTGACCGCCACGCGCCGCGCAGGGGAAAGAGCCACAGCCCGGATCCCGTCCCCGCTTTCTTTCGATTGTAACCCGCTGGATTGGGGACATTCCATGACGCATCAATGTCCCACTTGGGACTCCTGCGCCGCGTTCGGACCGCGTCGGGTCTTCCGCAAGAGTTGATTCCTAAAGACTTCCTGGGCAACGACTTGAGCACGCCTCGACATGATTTGGCACATTCGGAATTCAACTGGTCCCGCCGTTGCTTTGGAAGACGGACGTGCCACGGCACTTCCTGTCATCCATACACCACGAGGGAAAGCAACAATGAGCAACACCAACGAGCAGGTCCTGGCCGCCCCCGGCGGCGGCGAGACGGCGGCCGGCGAAACCCGGCAGGGGCTGGTGGAGGCGCTTCCCAGCGGCGCCAGCATCTGCAACGACGGCGCGGAGTACGAGCTGCTGTCGCGCACGGTCGACGGCGAGCAGCGGCTGCGGCTCCGGCCGCTCAACGGGCGCGCGGGGAGCGTGCTCAAGCGCTTCGCCGGCAAGGGGAGGGAAGTGACCGTCACCGGCGCGATCATCCACGTGACGTGCACGCGCATGGACGTGGAGCAGGCGCAGGAGGCGGTGGTCGCCACCTGACCTCCCGCGGCCGGCCGGTATACGCTCCGCCGGCCGCCGCTGACGATTGATATCGTTTTCCGAGGCATCGTTCCGGTTCCAGCCTGACCTTGGCTCTCACAGAGGACACAGAGAACTTCCTCCGTGTCCTCTGTGTCCTCCGTGAGAAACCATGGCACCCGATTCCCGAACGATTCTTGGTGACGGTATGACACAATGCGCGCCCGATCGTAAAGGATCGGGCGCGCATCTTTTCATCCGGTTTCCGCCGCCGTCTGGCGACCTGCCTTCCTACCGCACCACCTCGAACCAGTCGATCTCCAGCAGCGGCACGTCCATGCGGTCGCCGGTGCCGGGGTGGCGGGCGGTGAGCACCTCCTCGCCGAAATCCAGGCGCAGGCGCTCGGGGAGGATCACCAGCTCGCTCCCGGCGCGCACCATCTGGATGCGCCGCCGGTCCACGATCGCGCGCTCCAGGCGGTCGTAGTCGCGCGGAGTCCAGTTCACGGCCGTACGGTGTCGCGCCCCGTGGGCTCCGCGGCCGGCGGCTCTTCCGTAGCCGGCTCCTCCACCGGCGGCGGCGGGGCGGGCGCCGCTCGCGGCGTGCGCGCGGCGGCGGCCACCGAGTCCGCCCCCCGCGCCGCCGCCGAGGCGGCCGCCGCCGCGGACGCCACCGCCGGGGCCGCGGGCCCGGCCCGGCCGCGGCCGATCCCCTCCGGGCGCACCGACACGTAGTAGTCCTTCACGAACAGCGAGTCGATCCGCGTGAAGTTGCTGTCGGGCAGGTCGCCGAACTTCACCCCGGGTTTGGGCCGGGGGATCACCACGCCCAGCGTGTCCATCCACACGTCGAACTCGGCGCGCGAGATCTTCATCAGGTAGCCGTTCACGTTGATCCCGCCGCCGTTGTAGACGCCGCTGAGCTGCGCCGGCTCGGGCGTGGGCTCGAAGCGCACCAGGATGCGCCGGCCCTGCGGCGTGCGCACGTACACCGCCGCCTTGCGCACGCCGCTCTCGGCCGTGCCCACCAGGTTCACGATGCGCCCCAGCTCGCGGTCGGTCAGGCGCTTCACGTCCTCGAACGGCTCGATCACCAGGGGCTGCACCGGCGCCCGGTCCTTGCCGAAGTTGGCCGCGGCGCCCACGCCGCTGACCGTGCCCTTCTGCGTGCGGTCGCCGAAGATGGCCGCGGCCGCCAGCGCCACCACCGAGACGCTCACGATCATGAGGGTCCACATCCACACCCGGTGATTGCGGCCTCGCGTGATCCGGATATCCATTCAACCGCCTTCGTGGTAACGGGTCAGCGTCCGGGGAGCCGGCGCGGACGGGACCGATCCGCGCATCCGGCGGGTACATCGCCCGAACCGGCCGGACGGGAGCCCTCGCGGGGCGCTCCCCTCTCCCTCTCCCTCTCCCCCGTCGTTCGCAAGCGGCGTTCCCCGTTCGCGTTCGGGCCGCGGGGGCCGCTTGCCGGGCTCGGAGAGGGGCGGTTATCATGTTCCGCCGCGCCAAGCCGCGCAATCCGCTCGCACCACCAAACACCGGAGGAAGACGTGCCCCGACCCGCGCCCAAGCCGCGGCGGTCGTCGCTGACGCCATTCTACGTGATCCTGGGCCTGGTCCTGCTGGCGGGCCTGGCCGTGCTGGTCACGCAGCTGCGCCCCAAGGGGGGCGCGGGAGCCAACGTGCCCGCCACCGCCGTGACGCTCACCCCGGAGCAGCTCCAGCGCGTGAAGGGGATGTCGCGCGGCCGTGAGGACGCGCCCATCACCATCTACGAGTTCGCCGACTACGCCTGCCCGCACTGCGCCCAGTACGCCGCGCTGATCGAGCCGGTGATCGTGGAGCGGATGGTGAACACGGGGCGCGCGCGCTACGTGTTCTACGAGTTCCCGCTGCAGTTCAGGTGGAGCTGGCTGGCGGCGCGCGCGGGCCGCTGCGCCAACGAGCAGGGCAAGTTCTGGGAGTTCCACCCCATGATCTTCGCCCGCCAGAGCGACTGGGCGTTCGACAGCGACCCGCTCTCCAAGTGGGGTCCGCTGGCGCAGCAGGTGGGGCTCGACCAGGGCAAGTTCGAGGAGTGCGTCCGCTCGGACCGCTACCAGAAGGAAGTGACCGAGAGTTCGCAGCTCGGCAACTCGCTGGGGGTGGGGGGCACGCCCACGCTCTTCGTCAACGGCCGCAAGATCGAGACGCCCAACAGCTACGCGCAGTTCGAGGAGGAAGTGCGCAGGATCGCCCCAGGCGCGTTCGGCGACGCGGCCGCCCCGGCGGCCCCGGGCGCCGCGGCACCGGCCGACGCCGCGCCGGCACCCGCGGCGGGCACCACCGCGCCGTGAGCACCATGGTGGACGACGAGGGGCCGGAGCTCGCGCACGACCCGCCGCCCGCGCCGCCGCTGGCGCGGATGGCCATCGCCCTGCTGGCGCTGATCGGCGTGCTGGTGGCCGTCTACCTCTCGCTCTACAAGCTGGGCGTGATCGGCGGGATCACCTGCCAGGTGGGGAGCTGCGAGCAGGTGCAGGCCTCGCCCTGGGCGGTGCTGCTGGGGATCCCGGTGGCGGTGTGGGGGGTGGGCGCCTACCTGGCCATCCTCGCCATCGCGCTGCTGGGGCTGCAGCCGGCGTACGTGCACTCGCGGCGGGTGGCGCTGGCGCTCTTCGGGCTCTCGGCCGTGGGGGTGGCGTTCTCGGCGTACCTCACGTACATCGAGGCGTACGTGATCGAGATGTGGTGCCAGTGGTGCGTGACCTCGGCGGTGATCATCACCGTGATCTTCCTGCTGTCCATCCCGGGCCTCAGGCGCGCCCGATGAGGCCCAACGGAGCAACGCGAGCCATGACCGACGATTCGACGCAGCCGGGCAAGACCGCGCCCGTGCGCCTGGTCTTCGCCGACCAGGGGACCTTCCACGCCGAGACGGTGCACGTGCCGCTCGCCACCCTCGGCCAGTACGACCGGCTGATCGACCTGCTGCGCGAGGAAGAGAGCGTCACCCGGCAGATGTACCTCGACCTCGACCGCCTGGTCAGCGCCTTCGTCGTCGAGGACGGCGAGTAAAGTCCGTCCTCCGGTCGATGGAAATGCAAAGCCCCTCTCCGGCGTGGCCGGGGAGGGGCTTCTTCCGTTCCTGACGACTCCGGCGCGGGACCCGGCGCCGCTGGAGTTTCACGCAGAGTCAGCAGAGTTAGCGGAGTGAACGGAGAGCTTCGGCGCGATTTCCCCGTCTCCCGTGAGGTCGAAGCGGATACTTGGGTCCGGCTCCGCTCACTCTCTGCTAACTCCGCTGACTCCGTGTGAAACCGCCGTTTAGGGCGTCAGGGCCGCGGCGGAGCCCCGGGCGCGGGCGGGGCGGCGGACGGCGGGGCGCCGGCGGGCGGGGTGCCCTGGGCGGCCGCGGCGAGCAGCGCGTCGACCTCGCGGGTCAGCTCGGCGTAGGGGACGGCGCCGGTCAGGATCTTCTGGCGGTTCAGGATCAGCGTGGGCGTGCTGTTCACCTGGGCGCCGCCGGCCTGCATGATGTCGTTCACGATCAGCGAGGCCACGCGGTCGTTCTCCACGCAGTCGCGGAACTGCGCGCTGTCCACGCCCAGCTCGCCGGCGTAGCGGGTGAAGCGCTGCACGGCGTCGCCCTGGTCGCGCCAGTCGCGCTGGCGCTCGAAGAGGCGGTCGTGCATCTCCCAGAACTTCCCCTGCGCGCCCGCGCACAGCGCCGCCTCGGACGCGGAGTACGCCTGGTTGTGCATGGGCAGGGGGAAGTTGATGAACACCATGCGCACCTTGCCCGTCTTCACGTAGGCGCTGTCGAACCGCGCGTACGTGCTGTCGTAGAACATCTTGCAGTACGGGCACTGGAAGTCCGACACCTCGTAGAGCGTGACCTTTGCGTAGCGGCTCCCGTGCTCGCGCGAGGCGCCGGCGCGCGCGAGGATCGAGTCGAGCGGCACCTGCGCCGCCGCGGCGCCGGCTGCACCCGCGGGCGTGCCCCCCTGCTGCGCGCACGCCGCGGCCGACACCAGCAGCGCGGCGACCCCGGCCAGCAGCGGCGCCGCGAGGCCCGTGCGCCGTGCGAACGTTGATCTCATCCCTGGTCCTGTCCGGGTTCGTGGCCGGCGCCCGGCCGGGAGACCGCCTCCCGTGCCCGCGCCAGCGTCCATTCGTGCACCTCGCGCGGAGGCCATTCGCCCCGCCGCGCGCCCTCCAGCAGCGCTGCCGCCTCGCGCCGCGCGCGGGCGGCGGTCCCGGCGCCCACCCACCCCGCCGCCTCCGCCGCGGCCAACTCGTCCTCGTCCAGCACCCGCGCGTCGCCGTCGGCGCCCAGCCACACGTCCAGGCACAGGTCGGTGGTCTCCCACCGCGCGTCGTCCATCACCACGGGGGTGAGCACGTTGGCGTAGACGCCGGTGAAGGTGCCGTCGGCCAGGTGGAAGCGCCCCACGTCGTGCCAGCGCTCGCGGTAGGTGATCCAGACCACCGGGGCGCCCGGTTCCAGGATCGTGCGCCCGCCGGCCGTCACGGCCTTCGGTAGATCCGCAGACGGGAGATAGGTCACAACGTAATCCCCCGCATCTTCCAGCACTAGCTGGCGGAACAGCTGCACCCGGTCCGGCAGCCGCCGGTAGTGGATGGCTACAATGTCCATGGGTCAGCGCAGCGAGTAGCGAACCTTGTATGGCGGGGGGTTGCTCCCACCCCGAACGGAACGGCTCGTCCAGAGGTTGTATACTCGGTCTTCGGCAGGCAACGATACCACGAAATCCACTTGACTCGACTCTCCTACAGGACCGCTTGGAGTAAGAAGACGAAAGGATACCGCATAATCGCGTGCCGGGGGGACTGGAAAGCGCTCGTGTGGGATGTACGGTCCCGGAACCAAGAACGCGGCCGTGGAAGGATACGAATAATAAATTCCGTTTACGGAGATGATCAGCCGTATCGGTGCGCTGTCCTGCGCGTCGATAGATTCGATGCGCAGCCAGTGTTGCGATACCGCGGGCTCTGGTTTTGAACGCGCAGTCACCAAAATCCCGATCACACCAGCGATGGCGGTAATCAGTGCGACAATGATCGCCTGCCGCCCCGAAAGCTTTGCTACTGCAACCGCTTCTGTATCCTTTGCCATTGCTCCTCCTATCGTTCGAAACGGTTCCAGCAGCCACCCTCTACTCACCGCGCGCGGTACCGCGCGCCGCCGTGCTCCTGGGCGTCCACCACGGCCACGGCGGTGAGGTTGGCGATGTCGGCGGCCTCGCTGGCGCGCTGGAGCACGTGCACCGGGTGGCTCATCCCCAGCAGGATCGGGCCGAACGCCTCGGCGCGGCCCACGCGCGCCATCAGCTTGTAGGCGATGTTGGCGCTGTTCAGGTCGGGGAAGATCAGCACGTTGGGGCGGTTGCGCAGCGTGCTGAAGGGGTACAGCTCGCGCCGCAGGTCGTCCACCAGCGCCGTGTCGGCCTGCATCTCGCCGTCGATCTCCAGCCCCGGCTCGATGCTGCGCACCAGCTCGGCGGCGCGGCGCACCTTGTCGCTCTGCGGGTGGCGCACGCTGCCGAAGTTGCTGAACGAGAGCATTGCCACGCGCGGCTCCAGCCCCAGCCGCCGCACGAACGCGGCGGAGAGCGTGGCGATCTCGGCCAGCGTCTCGGCGTCGGGGTCGATGTTCACGGTGGTGTCGGCGAAGAAGAGCATCTCCTGCTCCAGCACCATCATGTACAGCCCCGCCACGTGCCGCACCCCCGCCGCCGTGCCGATCGTCTCCAGCGCCGGGCGGATCGTCTCGGGGTAGTGCAGGTCCTCGCCGGCCACCAGCCCGTCGGCCTCGCCCTCGCGCACCATCATCATCCCGAAGGTGATGGCGCGCCGCACCTCGCCGCGCGCGTCGGCCAGCGTCATCCCCTTGCGCTGGCGGCGGGCGTAGAGCGTCTGGGCGTAGCGCTCCAGCCGCTCCTCGTCGGCCAGCCGGTCCACCACGCGGATCCCCTCCAGCGACACCCCCAGCGACGCGGCGGTCTGCGCGATGCGCTCGGGGCGGCCCACCAGCACCGGGTGCGCGAACCCCTCGCCCACCACCAGCGCCGCCGCGCGGATGATCCGCTCGTGCTCGCCCTCGGGGTACACGATGGCGCGCGGGTCGCGCCGGGCGCGGCGCATGATGTCGCGCATCACCTCGCGGCCGCGGCCCAGGCGCGCGTCCAGCTCGTGGCGGTAGGCCTCCAGGTCCAGCTCGCGGCGCGCGACGCCGGTCTCCATCGCCGCGCGGGCCACGGCAGGGGCCACCCACAGCATGGTGCGCGGGTCGAACGGCTTGGGGATCAGGTACTCGGTGCCGAAGCGCAGCCGCTCGTCGCCGTAGGCGCGCTCCACGCTCTCGGGCACGTCCAGCCGCGCCAGCTCGGCCAGCGCGTGCGTGGCCGCCATCTTCATCTCGTCGTTGATCGCCCGGGCGCGCACGTCCAGCGCGCCGCGGAAGATGAAGGGGAAGCCCAGGACGTTGTTCACCTGGTTGGGATAGTCCGACCGGCCGGTGGCCATGATCGCGTCCGGCCGCACCTCGGCCACCGCCTCCGGGGTGATCTCGGGGTCGGGGTTGGCCAGGGCGAACACGATCGGCGAGGCCGCCATCGACGCCACCATCGCCTGCGTCACCGCGCCCGCCACGGAAAGGCCCACGAACACGTCCGCGCCCGCGATCACCTCGGCCAGCGTGCGCAGCGGCGTGTCCTGCGCGAAGCGCGACTTGTAGGGATCGGTCTGGTCGGGCGGCCGGTCGACCGTCACCAGCCCGGCGCGGTCGCACATCCAGATGTTCTCGCGCGTTACGCCGAGCGACACGTAGTGCAGCGCGGTGGCGATGGCCGCGGCGCCCGCGCCCGAGAACACCACCTTGATCCGCGCGATGTCCTTTCCCACCAGCGCCAGCGCGTTCAGCAGCGCGGCGCCCGAGATCACCGCGGTGCCGTGCTGGTCGTCGTGGAAGACGGGGATGTCGAGCCGCGCCTTCAGCGTCTCCTCGATGTAGAAGCACTCCGGCGCGGCGATGTCCTCCAGGTTGATCCCGCCCACCGTGGGCTCCAGCAGCTCGCAGAATCGGATCACGTCGTCGGGGTCCTGCGACCCCACCTCCAGGTCGAAGACGTCGATGTCGGCGAAGCGCTTGAACAGCACGCCCTTCCCCTCCATCACCGGCTTGGCCGCCAGCGGGCCGATGTTGCCCAGCCCCAGCACCGCCGTGCCGTTCGACACCACGGCCACCAGGTTGCCGCGCGCCGTGTACTTGAACACCTCCTCGGGGTCGCGGGCGATCTCGCGGCACGGCTCGGCCACGCCGGGCGAGTACGCCAGCGACAGGTCGCGCTGCGTGCTGGCGGGCTTGGTGGGGACCACCGCGATCTTGCCGCGGCGCCCCTGGCTGTGGTAGTCGAGCGCGTCCTGCCGGCGGTCGGACATTGGCTTGCGGTCTCTCGGATTCCTGGTGTGCTGGCTGAGCCGGGTAGCGTACCGGCGGGGGTGGGGGGTGTCAAGCGAGCGGGTTTTCACTTTGGGCGTGTTCGGCGCCTAGGCGCCGAACCGGGCTGCGCGCTGCGTAGGGCACGATACCGCCGTGCCCAACGCAGCCGGGCCGCCGCCGCCACGATACAGCCGTGTCGGCGCCGTCCCGGCCCTCCGGGCGCGCATCCCTCACGCATCGCTCGCTCCCGCTGTCCCTCGACCACCCAATCTCCGTCGGACGACGCCACCTCGATCTCGCCCGGCCGACCGCCCGAACCGCATCACACGCAGGAACCGTAGAACCGGAGGACCAGAGCCGGGTCCTCTGGTTCTCTGGTCCTCTTCCTCTGTGTGATGAGGGTGGGACGTCGGGGCCCCGATGGAGCGACCGGGCGAGCGTTGCGCGCCGTGAGGGACCTGCTCATGCGGCCAATGCTGGCCGTCCCCGCACCCCGCTGCGTCATCGATGCCTCACATCCGCCACGAAATGTCCCACTCCGAAGAGGGCACAGCAGTCTTGCCGGGTAGGTAAATATGCCTCGTACAAAGGCTTGTGTTTGCGACGATTTGCGGCCCCGCACGTGCTGTAGCAGTGCGCACCCATCTCCCCCGGCTGCACCCGATCACACGCGGCCGGAACATCTTCCCGCCACGCTCCGACCGGAGGTCCGTCGATGAAGCGCTCTCTTGCCGTGCTCCCCCTGCTCGTCCTCGCCGCCGCCTGCGCCGACGGCGCCGCGCCGCTCTCGCCGAACGCGGCGCCCTCCGCCGCGCGCCAGGCGGAGGGGCCCGGCAACTACGTGGTGGTGTTGAATGACGACGCCAACCCGCGCTCGGTGGCGGCGCTGCTCGGCATCAACCCGAAGCGCGTGTACACCGCCTCGCTGCAGGGCTTCGCCGCCACGCTCAACGCCGGCCAACTCAACGCGCTGCGCCACAACCCCGCCGTGGCCTACGTGGAGCCCGACGTGGAGGCACCGCGCCTGTTCACCACCCAGATCTTCCCCGTCTGGGGGATCGACCGGATCGACGAGACCACGCTCCCGCTCTCGAACACCTTCACCTACACCAGCACCGGCACGGGCGTCACCGTCTACGTGCTCGACACGGGCATCCGGAAGACGCACGTGCAGTTCGGCACCCGCGCCGCCTACATCGCCAACGGCCTGGGCGGCAACTTCGTGGGCGACGCTGCCGTGAACGCGGCGGACTGCCACGGGCACGGAACGCACGTGGCCGGCACGGTGGGCGGCTCGAGCTTTGGGGTGGCGAAGAACGTACAGATCCGCGCCGGGCGGGTGGTGGACTGCGTCGGCAACGGCACGCCGTCGATGGTGCTGTCGGCCATGGACTGGATCATCGCGAACGGCGTGAAGCCGGGCGTGGTGAACATGAGCCTGGGCTACGGCGACGTGCAGTCGGTGCGCGACCTGGCCGGGCGGCTCACCTATCGCGGCTTCACGGTGGTGGCCGCGGCCGGGAACGGCGATTTCGCCGGCACCCCGCAGAACGCCTGCCTGCAGTCGCCCGCCGGCGCGCCCACGGCGATCACCGTGGGGGCCACCACCAGCACCGACAACGAGTCGAGCTTCTCCAACTACGGAACCTGCGTGGACATCCTGGCGCCGGGGAGCAACGTGAGGTCGGCGGCGATCGCCACCGACACCTCCACCGCGTACAAGAGCGGCACCTCGATGGCTGCGCCGCACGTGTCGGGCGTGGCGGCGCAGTACCTGTCGATCAACCCCCTCGCCAGCCCCGCCACCGTTCAGAACACCATCAAGGCGGCCGGCACGGTGGGTGTCATCACCCTGCACTCGCTGAGCAGCCTGAACGGCACGCCCAACCGGCTGCTGTTCACCAACTACTGAGCCGCTGGACGGCGAACACCGCGCGGGCCCGGGAACGATCCCGGGCCCGCGTTTTTTAGTGCCCAGTGCCCAGTGCCCAGTGCCCAGTCTCGGGTGGTGAGTGCTGATCCCGCTTTCCCGGGCATCGTTCTGGTGCCAGCCCGATCAGGCTCTCACAGAGGTCACAGAGGACACAGAGTTCTTCTCCGTGGCCTCTGTGGCCTCTGTGAGAAACCATGGGCGCCCTGATGAGCGCGTCCAGTTCGTGGCCGCGCGTCCCGCGATTCCTCTCGCGACGATCTTTCCCGCCTCCCCGCGCCATCGACCGAAGAAAGCCGGCCGCACCTTACCGGTGCACCGGTAAGGTGCAGGCGCACCACATTCTCGCGGCGCATTCGGAGTATCCGAAAACGTAAGAGCGGAGGCCGCATGCACTTGCGGCTGGTGTCAGCTTCGGCCCACCGCCTGCCCTGCTACAACGCGCTCAACAAAGCAGCAGGACCGCACCGCGGCAGGCCGACGCCTGTCCGGATCGCCCGCCCCCGCGCCGGTCGCGCGGGGCAGGGCCGCGATGCGCTTTTGCAAGGAGTCCCCCCCGCCGCGCCCCTCAGGTACGACGCGGCGGGACGCGCACGGCACCACGGCCGCGCGCGCACCACCCATCCCGTTGGGAGGACGTTCATGCGCAGAGCTACACCCCTTGGCCTGGCGATGCTCGCATTCGCCGCCGCCTGCTCCGACACGCAGCCCACCAGCGTGCGGGCCCCGCAGGACGCGGCGCCGGTGCGCGCCGCCACCGGCCGCGGCATCCCGGGCGAGTACATCGTGGTCCTGAACCCCGACGGCAACCCGCGCTCGGTGGCGGCGATCGCCGGCGTGAGCCCGAAGCACGTGTACACCGCGGCGCTCAACGGCTTCAGCGCCACGCTGAACGCCGGCCAGCTCAACGCGCTGCAGCACAACCCCAACGTGGCCTACGTCGAGCAGGACCAGGTGGCGCAGGCCACCGTCACGCAGAGCGGCGCGACGTGGGGGCTGGACCGCATCGACCAGCGCGACCTGCCGCTGAGCACCACGTATACCTACACGCCCACCGGCGCGGGCGTGCGCGCGTACGTCATCGACACCGGCATCCTTCCCGGGCACACGCAGTTCGGCGGCCGCGCCTCGGTGGGCTACGACGCCACCGGCGGCAACGGCGTCGACTGCAACGGGCACGGAACGCACGTGGCCGGCACCGTGGGCGGCAGCACCTACGGCGTGGCCAAGGGCGTCACCCTGATCGGCGTGCGCGTGCTGAACTGCGCCGGCAGCGGCACCAACTCGGGCGTGATCGCCGGCATCGACTGGGTGGCCAACAACCGCGTCCTCCCGGCGGTGGCCAACATGTCGCTGGGCGGCGGCGCCAGCCAGGCGGTGGACGACGCCGTGGCGCGCCTGACCAACGCGGGCGTGTCGCTGGCGGTGGCCGCCGGCAACGAGAACCAGAACGCCTGCAACGTCTCGCCGG